>CAYHPG010000131.1:0-1506 GCA_964358625.1 uncultured Gammaproteobacteria bacterium | reverse complement strand
ATCTTCCGCACGAGCACGCGGAAGTTTTTTATTGTCTCAAATACTTGAATAACACAATGAAAGAACCTTGCTTCAAGGCGTACATCTTTTATAATCAGCCAATGAGTCTCGTTAATCGCCCACGCATACTTATCCCACTTGCCGCCTACAATACACTGCTCCCACCCAAATACGGCGTGAACCAATCTTATGTGCGCGCAATCACAAATAATGGCGGTGAGGCTGTCTGCGTCATTAGGCCAGATGCTGAACAAATGCTCGGCCTTCTTCCCTTCATGCGCGGCATATTCATTGTAGGCGGGCATGATATCGATCCGGAGTATTACGGCGAGAAAAGCAATGCGCATCTACAAAACATCGATCGCGAGCGCGATCAGGTCGAACTTACCCTTGTGCATCTTGCCGTCAAAAATCACATCCCCTTTCTAGGCATCTGTCGCGGTATGCAAATAATGAATGTCGCCATGGGTGGTTCACTCTATCAAGACATACGGAGCGAAATGCCTGGCGCCATCGAACATCGTTACAACAAAGATGCCGGCGGCAAAGACCTCTCGCGCTCTTTTCTCGCGCATGATGTTTCCATCAAATCGGGAACCCT
The DNA here is from genome assembly GCA_964358625.1 of uncultured Gammaproteobacteria bacterium. GTDB lineage: Bacteria > Patescibacteriota > Patescibacteriia > JACQSD01 > JACQSD01 > JAUSHC01. The sequence goes on along the minus strand of CAYHPG010000131.1, from coordinate 905 downwards.
GCTCCACAAACTTATTGAGTGCGACAAGATAGCGGTGAATAGTCTCCATCATCAGGGAGTAAAAACGCCAGGCAAAGGCCTTATTTCTTCCGCTTTTGCTCCTGATGGATTGATCGAGGCGGTCGAACTTCCGGAACACCCATTTGCGCTCGGGGTTGAATGGCATCCGGAAGAACTTCCCGACGAAGCGTCGCAAAAAATATTTTCCGCCTTTATTCGCGCGGCAATTGGATAATGACAGAAGCTCTGATTTCAAGTTTTATGATTGCCTCCACCATTCCTTGAATGTTTTCGGCCAACCAATCAAGAGGAGCAGCGCCAAAGGTGCTCCCCAGTTGGCTCCTCTCTCGACGAAATCCCAAATCGGTTCGCCGACAATCGGCCTGACAAGCGCGGTCCAGAATCCCCATATCGCCATCCATAATATCGCAACGCGAACCGGCCTTAGTAATACAAGGAGAGCAAGCGTCACATCCATGACACCCACTAAAAACAGAAGTGTCGTCGCCGGTTCCGGCGCAGAGATACCGAATACGGGAAACCACTCAATTCACGCCTTTTTACCCTGCAAAGCAAAAACACCGTGACCAAGAAACTCGCCCGCTACTGCGATCCGCAAAACCCACTCGATTATTTTTGGACTGTTCATAAAAATGATTAAAATTTTCTTTCTACCGCTTCGACTTGGTCAAACCATGCCCAGAGCGAAAAACCTGACGTATTTTACAAAAAATTTAAATATAAGTCAATGACAAAAGGGCAACAAAAACAATGGCCAAAAATCCATCAAAAACAATTTCCTGCTTGGAATAGTACTTTATAAATCCTTTTATGCGAAACTTTTCTTGTCTGGTGCAGTATACTTGAATTAGTCCGAACGCATTTCGGGAAAGTAATCCCCCCGC
>CAYHPG010000130.1:0-1527 GCA_964358625.1 uncultured Gammaproteobacteria bacterium | reverse complement strand
ATGCTTGGATTCTCGCGGGGAAATACCATGCCGAGGCGCAACGCGCCGAGGCAACTTCTTACGATTTTGCTGAAAGTACAATTTGGCGGAGAGGGAGGGATTCGAACCCTCGAAGGGTTTTAAGACCCTTACCGGTTTAGCAAACCAGCGCAATAGACCAACTATGCGACCTCTCCAACTCCCCCAGCAATCAAACATGAATCAAACTATAACAAAAAGATTACCCTCTGGCAAGGACGAGGGCGCGCACATCACGAGCGCCCGCAGCGTGCAATGCGTGAGCGCATGCTTCGAGCGTTGAGCCGGTTGTTGCCACATCATCACAAAGAACGACGGATGGCCATGATGTCTGCGATGGCCCTGCATACCGAAACGCGTTACGCACATTTTGCAGTCGCTCTTCGCGCGTGCAATCTACTTGCTGTTTTGTATGACGCGTACGAGAAAGAAGCCAGCAACCACATACATTCTTCCCACGTGCTTCGAGTAGATGCGCGAGGAGAAGATGCGACTGGTTATACCCACGGTCACTCATTTTTTTTGGATGCAACGGTACGGGAATAAAAAGTGTCGTATCAGAAAAAAGAAACGGCCACTGCTCCATAAACTGTTCAAACAGTTTCGCGAGGGGCTTGGCAAGAACCGTGATGTTTCGATATTTCAATGCTGCAATCGCATCGCGTAATACATCTGATGCATATGGCGCTACGGCATGAATTCCTAAAAGCGTCTTGCCTTTTCTACAGTCGTCGCAAAACTTCCCGTCCGTCGCCTGCTTTCTACAGGTAAAGCAGGCAAGTCGCGTCTCCCGCGGAACTTCTCCTAAACATTTCTTACACAACCAATCCTCCTCGCTCCCGCATCGCATACATTCCACCGGAAACAAAAAATTGAGCACCACCGTACTCAACTTTTTCCAAAGGCGATGCAATATTCTCCCCATAATAAGGTAAGTCCTCGACTTCGCTCGGACAATAAAATGATATGGCGCGGGAGGCATGGCGATGCCTTTGAAGAAACGAACACCTACTTCCACTCCGCCTTCTCCACTCTCCAATCCCCTTCAACCTTTTTCAACGTCAACGAAAGATCCTGATAGAATACGCGCGGCGAAGCATTCCCTTTCACCTCGCGCCGCTGTGTTTTTACAATAACCGTTGCATTGCTCTCTTGCACATTCTTCCCCACGACCTCCAGCGTCCGCGTCGTAATACCATAGTACGGTGCGCTCGGATCCATTTTCGCTGCTGCATCACTCGTGAACTTGTCTGCCCACGTCCGCATTACGGGCGTCATAAACGGCTTTAATCCCTCCACATTTTCAAAATTGCTTTGATTCGAAAAGCTGCCAAATCTCTCTGCAAACGAACGCGAAATATCAAGAAGATCAGGGGATGGCGGCGGTTCCGTTGCCTTGGAAACAGCCGGCGTAATGGGTTGCGTTTTTAATGACGGCTGTGCCTTTTTGTCCGGAACGAAAACAGCACCCGTAACATTTGACGACGTGGTCACGATTTCGTCAGTATT
>CAYHPG010000129.1:0-1532 GCA_964358625.1 uncultured Gammaproteobacteria bacterium | reverse complement strand
ATCCGTTTTTATTTCGCGATATGCAAAAGGCAGTTGACCGTATTTTTTCGGCGATCGCGAAAAAGGAAAAAATTGTGGTGCATGGCGACTACGATGCCGATGGCGTATCAGCAGGCGCAATTCTTGTGGAGACGCTTACCGAGCTTGGTGCGCTCACGGATATTTTCTTGCCGCATCGTGAAACGGAAGGATATGGTGTGAATAAAAATACAGTTGCACTTTTGGCGCATGACGGTACGAAACTTATCATCACATGCGATTGCGGCATTAGCAGTGTCCCCGAGATTGCGTTTGCAAATGAAAAAGGGATCGATGTTATTATTACTGACCATCATTCAATTCCGCTTACTTTGCCGCCCGCGTATGCAATTATTCATCCGAAAATCGTTGGGGAGACCTATCCGTGCAAGAATTTATCCGGTGGTGGCGTTGCATTTAAACTTGCTCAAGGATTATTGCGCGCGAGCGGTAAAAAAGAAATCGCCGGTGAGGACATCGAAACGTTTCAAAAATGGATGCTCGATTGTGTTGCTATTTCGTCCGTTGCGGATATGGTGCCGCTTTTGGGCGAGACACGAACGCTCGTGCGCTATGGGTTGACGGTTTTGAATAGAACGCGGCGACCGGGGCTTCAAGCGCTTATTCGTGTTGCGGGGTTTAAGGCGCCCCTTGATGCGGGAACGATTGGTTTTGGGATCGCGCCACGACTCAATGCCGCAGGAAGAATGCAGCATGCGAATACCGCCTATCAGTTGCTTGTCACAAAAGATAAAGAACAAGCGGAATCGTTGGCTGAAGAATTAAATGCCGCAAATCGTGAACGGCAGAGTTTAACGCAGACAATGGTTGATGAAGCGCGCGCCCAAGTGGGAGAGAATCCAAAAACGGTCAGTCTTGTTGTATCGGATGATTCGTGGCAGATTTCCATTGCAGGGCTTGTTGCATCACGATTGGTGCAGGAGTATTTTCGTCCCGCATTTGCATTGACGAAGAAAGGGAAGGAGTGGGCAGGATCAGCTCGTTCGACTGATGCAATTGATCTTATGGCGGCATTACAGCCCGTGCAGAATCAATTGTTTGAAAAGTTTGGTGGGCATCCGCAAGCGTGTGGGTTTACGTTAAAAGAGGGGATTGATCCGAAAAAGTTTCATGCGGAACTTGAAAAACGCATTCGTCCGCTGGTGAAGAAAGAAGATTTGGTGGAGAAAATCGCCATTGATGCGCCATTGCCATTATCGCAGTTGCATTGGGATCTGTATGATCTTTTACAACAGTTTGAACCCTTTGGCATGGATAATCCGCGACCGGTATATATGGCGGAGGGATGTCGGGTGGTGCGGCGCAATGAAGTGGGGAATGACGGGAAGCATCTGCAATTATTTTTAGAAGAAGAGGGGAGCGGGGTACAAAAAAAATCAATCGGGTTTTCGTTGTCGCGCGAGTTGGAACATATTGCGGTCGGCGATCGTGTTGATATTGCGTATGAGGTTGATGTCAATGTTTGGAATGGTACACGCGAATTAGTTATAAAA
>CAYHPG010000128.1:0-1572 GCA_964358625.1 uncultured Gammaproteobacteria bacterium | reverse complement strand
AAACCACAACTCTTTGTAATTACTGAATTTGTGATCCATTGGGTTCGTGGCACGAGTTTTGCTAAGAACCTAGAATGGTTTTAAGCACCATCACAATTGAAAAATCAACCAATAAAGAAAGCAAATGACAGGAGTGTCGAAATGTTTACAACAAATTCAAATCGCGTCGATACCGTTTTGGATAGCCGCTCTTTCACGGAAAACGGGCACACCCGTCAATTCTGCTGCAGAGGAATCGTTCGTACACGCCTTAGCCGGTTCGCGTGCATTCGTACAATCTTCTATTTCGTAATATTTCTACTACTGAGCAATACGTACGATGCGCGTGCAATCGAACCTAATTACAAGGGTGTATATATTAGACGTGATTGGAAATAAAAATACACAAACCTATTGCAAAAAACATTAATCGGGATCTAACATAACAGCATGCTACGATTTGCAAAAATCCAACGGAAAGAACGCGTTTTAAAAGCCATTGTGGGTATGACATTCGCCGAATTTTTTAAGTTGCTAGCATTATTCACTATTGCGCTATCAGAAGCAGAATCAAAGCGCACCCAGGCCAAGGTGAACCGAAAGCGTATTCCTGGTGGTGGTCGCAAATCGTCTTTAACAACGAATGAGGATAAGTTGTTGTTTATATTGACATATATAAAAGTATATCCCACCCAAGATCTACAAGGGATCATGTTTGGGTTGAGTCAACCCACCGTCTGTGAATGGGTGCAACGCTTGTTACCCGTGCTTCAAGTGGCCCTCGGAAAAGAGATTTATTTACCGGTTCGTCCGCCGGTTGAGAGCCTGGAGGTTCTATTTCAACGCTGCCCACAACTACGATTTATTATCGACGGTACGGAGAGACCCATACAGCGACCGAGTGATTCGGAACGACAACGCAAACATTATAGCGGGAAAAAAAAACGACACACAGTTAAAAATACGGTAATTACCGACGCCGATACAAAGAAAATTGTGTTTTTAGGGAAAACGTTTCCGGGTTCCACACATGATAAAACAATGGCAGATGAGGATAAGGCTCCATTTCCACCAGGGAGTAAGCTTTGGAAAGATACAGGATATCAGGGCTATGAACCGGAGGGGGTCGAGTGTAAACAGCCTAAAAAGAAACCTCGAGGTGGGGAGTTGAACGCTGAGGAAAAGGCTCAGAATAAGCTGATTTCTCAAGATCGCATTGGCGTTGAACATAGTATTGGTGGATCTAAAGTCTTTGGAATTGTGGTCCAACCCTTTAGAAATCGACGAGAAAACATGATCGATGACGTCATGGAAACGAGTTCTGGTTTACATAATTTCAAGTTGGATTGTAGATTGAAAAAAGTTATTTAAGAAAATCTCCATCAAGGGAGAAGCTCGGCCTTTGTTTATTTTTATTTCCAATCTTCCCTACTCAAAAAAACGTTTTTTTTAGAACTGAATATGCAAAAGCCAACGCGGAATATATTGCATGGAAATTAGATCAGATCCCGATCCGCACCTTTCGCAATAACACGATACTCGACATAGGCTGTTCTGTCGGATGTCTTCCTGAGTATGTCGGGAAAGAAAATG
>CAYHPG010000127.1:0-1622 GCA_964358625.1 uncultured Gammaproteobacteria bacterium | reverse complement strand
GATTATGTGTGGTCGTATGGCGCAAATAATCCGAACAATTATAATATTCAAGACGTGAAGCATAATTTGCGCTGGGCGCCACATTTATATATTCACGCCGCCACATGGCACAATGCGTTTGGAACACGACGAAGCCATGGGTGTATTAATGTCAGCCCGACAAACGCCGAATGGATCTACAACTGGACACCCATCACCACTCCGGTTTTGATTCATGATTAGTTCTGTGATATATCTTAATAAGATAGAGTTCTCATTATTTTATATTATAGGAACGTTATGTCACCATTGGGAGAAGGAAGGCCATCGCCCCAAGATATGGGTATAAAGATGCCAGATGTTACCGAGAAGACCGTAAGAAGTAGCGAAGCTCTTGATGATCGGGGGTACGATCGTTTTTTGGCGGACGGCAGTATTCAAGCATACGAATATTTCGAAGATGATAGTGGTGCGCGTGCGTCAGAAAAACAGCGTTTTGAATCCGGAGAAATTGAAAATCCGACGCTTCTCTATCCAAAACTAGATCCGGCGAATTTAGAGAGACGGGATGAGAACTTGCGCGCTCTCAAAACCGAGATTCTGTCGCAGGAAGGGAATGAGGCGGTTAGACAAGCATACCGTTGGCGCATTAACGAGAAACTTGCCGAAATCGGTTTAATGAGAGCTACGGCAGATGGCAACATGCGCAAGTTTGAGCGTTACACAAAATTTGTGTACGGCGAGCCGTCTAAAGAAATTTTCGCCTACACCGTTGATCAATTGCGGACGTACGCAGAAAAGCATGCGGCTTCAAGTAACCCCGATATTGCCGAATATGCGCGGACGTTTTTACAAATGTTGCCAGAAAATCTTCCCAAGGCACAATTAAATCCGCTCCCCAGTGAACCCGAAGTCGCTACTGCTAAAGAAAGCGTGGAGCAAGAGTTTGGCGACCTCATTGCGTTGAACGGCGAGGGCGAAACATTCTCTGCCGATGATCTCAAAAAAGAGTTTGAACTAGCTCTGCAGAAAGTCGACGCCCAAGGATGGAATGTCGAGATGGTGAGTCGTGGCACTGTGAGCGTCGATCAAGAGAGTCGTTCGGTTAAAGTTTCAACGGGTGCAAAAACGCGCTCGAAATTTGAGCGAGTAATGGTGCATGAAATTGGCACGCATGTTAAACGCCGCATCAACGGAGAACGATCGAAACTGCGATTATTAGGCCTGGGACTGGATCGCTATGAAGGCGCAGAAGAGGGTGTTGCAACTATGCGAGAACAGGCTTTGGATGGAAAGGTTTCGGATTTTTCCGGACTACTAGGCCATCTTTCCAATAGCCTCGCTCGTGGCGTAGATGGGACACCCCGAGCATTTCGCGACGTCTATGATTGGATGTCGCATTATTTCACGCTGAATGCAATGGTTTTAGGTCGAACGAAGGAAGCGGCGATTCCGGAAGGCCGCAATCTTGCGTGGGGGAATGCGGTGCGTACGTTCCGCGGAACCGATTGCAAAACGCCAGGTGTTGCCTTTACGAAAGATATGGTGTACCGCGAAGGGAATATTGCGGCATGGGATCTTGTGCGGAACAGCCCCAATGAACTTCTGCACGTAAGTATTGGAAAGTTTTACCCCGCGAATGA
>CAYHPG010000126.1:0-1630 GCA_964358625.1 uncultured Gammaproteobacteria bacterium | reverse complement strand
ATCGTGTTCCACCTCTTGTTTGTATTTTTGTGAATCGTAGCACTGGCTAAACTGCCCGACATCAAGCCCGATGTCCACTGCCCACTGCTTATACGCGACGGCGCCAAATGAACCCTGATTCTCAAACAACTTATTGCCGTATGCCCAGTATTTTTTCTGTTCATTCGCGCATTGCGCGGCAACCGCCGCATTCATGGCTTCTGAATGTATCGCGGTGAGCGGATAATCGCGGTACACGTATCGCATCTTTCCGTTGTTGACGTATTTGTCCGCAAGCGGTTCATATATCTCATCTTTGAAACGCTTACACAATCTACTTTCAAAATCGCAAAAAACAAGCATCATTACCTTACTGTCCGCGGCTCCAATAGAAGGATCGTCATCGGCGAGTTCCTGCAGAAACGGCGTTTCTTTGGCGTACGTTTCAGGCAATTGATTGCCGCTTCCTTCCACACTTGCCCCTTCCTGCAGTTTTCCGTTATTTGCGGTGCACTCGGCGACCTTTGCCTTCAAGCCTCTCACCTGTTTTTCAAGTGAAGTGATTCGTGCCGCGTCTTTTTCCGCCGAGGAATTTTTTCGAATACGCAATTGCTCAAAGAGCGAGTCATTGTCTTCTTCCATCCCCGCAATATTTTCTTTTAACGCCTTGATCGTTTTTTCCTTTTGGGAAACCTGATCTGTCAGTTTTTTTACGTCATCCTTCAGATTTTTTTCTGTGATACCTAAAAAAAACTTGTCCGCCTCGTACACGGCAAAACCGGTGATCAGCCCAACGACGATGATCACTGCCAATGTATTTGTTGCCCCTTTTTGATAATTCGTCCGCATAGTCCTGTTATTGTGCCATTGAACGATAATCAATATGCATCGCTTCTTTTGCTTCCGCGAGCGTGCGGGCGGCAACCGCTTCGGCGACTGTTGTTCCCGCAAACAACATTTCAAGAACCTCCGCCGGCCGTTTTGACCAGTGTGCTCTTTTTTCTCTCATGGGGACAATCATATTCTCCAGCACGCCGATCAATCGTTTTTTTAGCGCCACGTCGCCAAGTCCTCCTTTCTTATACTGTTTTTTTAACTCCGCCACGCCTTCCCTGTCATAATCAAACGCGTCAAGATACGCGAACACTACATTGCCATCCACTTTTCCGGGATCGCTCGCGTGAACATGCCCCGGATCGGTATACATTTGCATCACTTTTTTTGAAAGCTCCTCGATCGGATCGGATAAATAAATAGCATTCCCGAGGGACTTTGACATCTTTATCTTTCCCCCAATGCCCGGCAGACGCGAGCCGATCTTTGGCACCACTGCATTGACGCGCTTGAGCACCGGCGCATACAACCGATTAAATTTGTCGGCAATCTCGTTTGTTTGCTCTATCACAGGAAGCTGGTCTTGCCCCACCGGCACGAGATCGGTTTTGAACGCCAGAATATCCGCGGCCTGACTCACGGGGTATGATAAAAATCCGAGCGGCACATTTGATGTGTAGCCCTTTTGTTTCATTTCGTCTTTCACCGTTGGATTCTGTTGCGCGCGCCCGAGCGACACGAGATTAAGAAAATACATGGTGAGCTCCGAAAGCTGCGGCACCATTGATTGTATGAATATGGTTGATTTGGCGGGATC
>CAYHPG010000125.1:0-1657 GCA_964358625.1 uncultured Gammaproteobacteria bacterium | reverse complement strand
GTTCCTTGTAGGAAAAAAACTCACTGTCAAAAAATTCGCGATGCCCTTCTTGCCGCATACTGACATCAACGAGTGCGCGGAGACGATATAGAACAAACGCGCCCGATACACCAAGCACCGGTCCCTCACGATATTGACCATGATCGCTTTCGCCATACCCCCGCTCTTGCCACATTCGCGATCGCGTCATCACAAGCCCCGTTGAATCAATCGTAGAAAGCTTTACGAGTGTCGTCAATCCATCGGTTGTTGTAAATCCAGCACGAAGAATTTTTCCACCAACACTTCCAAGGTGATCATCGCGCGTTATGGCATTGAGTACTATCGAACATGCATGTTCTTCAAGAATGCAATCGGGGTTCACCACAAGAACAAAACGTGCCTTTCTACGAATTGCTTCGCGAATATGATGATTGTGCGCGCGGGCAAACCCCGTATTTTCTTTTTCGCGAAACAGTGTCGTCGGATACGGCAATGTCGGAAGGAGCTCCGAAAGACGAATGACTGTATCATCGGTTGACGCATTATCGGTTACGAGAAGTTCCAGATTTTGTTCAGTCTGTTTTCGCAGCGATACAAAAAGTTGCTCGAGGTAATGCGACGAGTTCCATGTGACGAGACTGATGATGAGACGGTGTGTCATGTTTTTTCTGTTACCCAAAATCCGAGTCGACGCCCAAGCGCTAATCGTGTTTGTGCTTCAATAGCAGGAATTGAACCAAATAGAATAAGTGTCACGGGAAGAAGGGCCCACTGCACAAGCATAATAAGAGAGGAGAACGGATGACGTTTTCCTGGATGTGGCGGAAGGAGGAGGAGTGAAAGAATCGCGGAAACAAAAATACCCACCATCGCCAATCGCAGTAGTCCTTCAAGGACAAATGGCGTATTGTGATACAGCGCACTTTTTTGTAACACATCTCCCGCGAACCAAAATGGAAAACGCCCAAGCACAAAAATAAGAAGCGGGGCTGTCGCCCACGAAAACATCCCCTCTCCAAGATTCCAGAGATAATAAAATTTTGTCGCGCGAGGAATCGTATTTTTTTCAAAAAAGAAATGCCAAAGCATATACGGAAAATGTTCAATCCCCCATGCCCACCGCCGTTGTTGCTTATACAAATTCACAAGACTTCTCCAAAGGCTTGCAACCATCACCGTATTCATGGAAACCGGAATATACATGGGCTGCACACGATAGTCCCCTTGATATCGAATAAGCCCTTGTAAAAAAATACGCGAATCTTCTGTGACGATGCGCTTTTCCCAGAAGCCCACATCAACAAGTGCTTGCCAACTCATGCTGTGGGAAGAAAACGTGAAGAGGCGTTCCGGACGCACGAGTTCAGTCATAAGCCAAAAGGTCGTACCGAATGATGCAACACGAATAACAACATTCGACTCCCATATATTATTATTATACAACGCAACGGGTTGATAGGATACGCGCTCTCGATCGCTTGCGGAACAATACATATACGTTAAGTAGGAGAAGTACTGCGGGTGAACGATCGTGTCGATATCGAACGCAGACACGACACACGAACTATAAGGAATATGTTTCGCGTCAATGTATTCTTGCACCTTTTTCCCTGCGTAATGCAAATTCGATCCTTTTCCAGGAACTTCATCGGGAAGATTCATTGGATGGAGCGTC
>CAYHPG010000124.1:0-1662 GCA_964358625.1 uncultured Gammaproteobacteria bacterium | reverse complement strand
AATTTTTATAGTATGTCTCGTATCGGCAAAAAACCCATAACAATACATTCCGGGGTTACTGTAGCAATTGAAGGACAGACCGTTAGCGTGAAAGGACCGAAAGGAGAATTAACGCGCGTGTTTCATCCGCATGTCACCGTACGTGAAGATGCAGGGAATCTTCTTGTGACGGTTGCATCTCCTGATGACGGTAAGGATCGCGCGCTTTGGGGATTAACGCGGCGACTTCTCGCAAATATGGTTGATGGAGTGACAAAAGGATATGCGAAAAAGCTCGAACTTATTGGCGTCGGATACAAGGCTGCAGTCTCTGGTCAGAAATTGACATTGCATCTTGGTTTTTCGCATCCGATTGATTTCGTTTTACCTACGGGAATTACTGCGAGTGTTGATAAGAATACTTTTTTGACGCTTTCAGGGACAGATAAAGAACTTTTGGGGAATGTCGCGGCGCGTATCCGTAAGTTTCGAAAACCAGAACCGTACAAGGGGAAAGGAATTAAATATGAAGGAGAAGTGATCCGCAGGAAACTTGGAAAAGCAGCAAAAGCAGCGGGTGGAGCTCCCGGCGCCGCATAAAACGTATCGTATATGAAATCATTACATCAAATAAAACGAACACGAAGACAGAATCGTATCCGTGCACGCATACAGGGGACTGCAGCTCGCCCTCGTATTTCGGTATTTCGTTCAAATCAACATTTGTTTGTACAGTGTATTGATGATGAGGCTCGAAAGACCGTATGTGCAGTTTCGGATATCAAGTTAGCGGCAATAAAAGAAGGCGCTGGAGTTGGAAGAAAAGTGGGGGTGGCACGTACACTGGGAACGTTGATTGCGGAAAAAGCAAAAGCGAAAGGAATTACGCGAGTAGTATTTGATCGTGGGGGGTACGCATATCATGGGCGTGTTGCCGCGGTTGCCGATGGCGCGCGAGAAGGGGGTCTTCAATTTTAATATTTCGATATGTCGATATTTCGCAATATCGAAACGTCAAAAGATTATGGCAGTACAACGCGTTAAAAAAGGATTTTCACGAGGACCACAGGAAGAAAAAGAATTCGAACAACGAGTGCTTGATTTGGCGCGCGTCACGCGTGTAACCGCCGGTGGAAAACGTATGCGTTTTCGCGCGTGTATTGCTATTGGCAATAAAAAGGGACGTGTTGGTGTTGGCGTTGCAAAAGGCGCTGATGTTGCGAGTGCAATTGTAAAAGCAAATCGCCAAGCAGAAAAGAGCCTCGTGACCGTTACGATGGTTCGCGATACGATCCCGCATCGTGTTGACGCAAAATTTGGCGCGGCAATTGTGATGTTAAAGCCTGCTCCCGCAGGAACCGGTATTAAGGCAGGAGGCGTCGTACGTGTTCTTCTTGCGCTTGCTGGCGTCCCCAATATCGTGAGTAAAATTTTTGGTTCAAAGAACAAGATTAATAATGCGCGAGCAACACTTCTTGCCCTTCAATCATTTAAATCAAAATAATTATGTCACTGACCCTCTCTTCATTGCGTCCATCTTCTGGAGCACGAAAGAAATTTCGTCGTTTTGGTCGTGGTATTGGCTCTGGTCGTGGTGCGTATAGCGGTAAAGGGCGGAAAGGACAGAAAGCGCGTGCCGGCGGGAGAAAGGACTACGCATCTGATCCAGTGGGAATGGCCCGT
>CAYHPG010000123.1:543-1666 GCA_964358625.1 uncultured Gammaproteobacteria bacterium | reverse complement strand
AATCAGGTTGGAATATCTTCGCAAAGATTCTAAATGAATTTGAGCAGACTCAAGAGAGTCTGCTTCAATCACATATTTGATGTGTAAAATTAATTGTTCAAGTTTTTCTCGTTCTTCAATCTGCTCGTCTTCGCTTGGCAGTAACCGTCGCAAATCTTCCAGAAAATGCCGTGTGCAACGTTGGATAATTATTGTGTTTCCAAACACAAATTTAGCTGCCCGTGGGATGAGAGGATTACCGTCGCATACAAGGGCAACAAGGGGGTATTTTAGTGATTTTAATGTTTGGAAATACATGACCAAATCAACCATGTTTTCCGATTCGCCGAGTGAGTAATGTGGCAAGTCGCCAGTGCCATAATCAATGCCACAGAGCCACCTCATTTTATGCATCCACCTGATTTCATCATCACTCAATTTGGTTTTATCCATGCGACGAGTGGCGTCGTCAAATACACGAATAACCTTGCCGTCGAAAACAAGAACACCTGACCAAAGCGGGCAGAATTTTTTTGCAATTGAAATACTATCCGGCAATCTCGCGGTTACGCGATGAATAATCGCCATAATAGTTTTTTTCGTTTTGTTGTACCGACGAGCGAGAATACGAATAGATGCGCGCTCAAAACTTTCACGAATGATACGAAGACAAACTTCGCCGCTAGTTCGCATACCCGCGATTGAATGAGCCAGCCCGGTAAAGCCACAGGCTTTGCAGGACACGCGTAGAGCAGATGCTTTAAGCGCCAATACAAATCTTTTGCTGTATCGTTTTGTATCGAGCGAATTACATTTTGGACACCGAATTGACCTTTTTTTTAATCATACAAACTGTGTATAAAAAGTTATTAACGGAGGTACTATACGTTAATTGTTCAATTCAACGCTAGGTTAAGAGCAGGCATGCGCTTCAGAGCAACCTCGAAGTAGTACGCTATCAACTTTTTTATTCTTGACAAGGGAGGTTTATACTGTTATCATAAAGTATTCTTTAAATATTCGCCTCGGCAGAAAGAAATTCTACGCTTAGAAAATTTTCTGCTGTGGCGAAACCATTTTGGCCAAGCCCAACAGCATCTGTAAAAACGGTCGAACAAAGGAGACAAAATATGTCGACCGCAAA
>CAYHPG010000123.1:0-533 GCA_964358625.1 uncultured Gammaproteobacteria bacterium | reverse complement strand
CCGTTTCTGATGGGTAGATTGGTGGAGCACCAAGATTGTTTTGGTGCGTTATCCACCGAGAGCGCGCAATGGGCGGCTCAACATCCGCAAGAGGCTATCGCCTTGTGCGTCAATGCGATAGGGAATTTTACTACTCTTACCTTCGTCGGCACGGTCACGATCCGGCCGCCCGCGAAGTTCATCGCTCGCGAGTTCTTCGAGGTCAACACCAAGAAGGACGCGCCGGTGAAGATTTCCTACGTCGGAGATAACTTTAAGGCGTGGTTCTTTCCGCCGAGCGCGAGCAAGGACATCCCTGGCGATGGTCCCTACCGCATGCCCGATGTCCAGAATGGCACCCTCCGCTACCACGCGCTGAACAAGCGATCGGTGGACGGACCCATCATCGCCGCACTGGATGGTGAAGCCAAGGCCGAGAGCAATCTCGCCGAAGTCTCCGCTCTCATGCAGAAGCAGGCAAACGGCAAACAGGGCACGCTCCTCACCAACGGCTACGCGAATATTTTCTATGTTCGTGACGCCAGCGGAGTGCT
>CAYHPG010000122.1:0-1717 GCA_964358625.1 uncultured Gammaproteobacteria bacterium | reverse complement strand
TAATTGCCGCGCTAGAGGATGGAGACCTTCAACTTGCGAGTAAATATTATTATGTAACTCAACAACAAAACTCTTTTGAGATCCTTCAGCAAAGCAAAAATTTAAAAAAACTTGATACGGTGATTCAAAAGTACGTTCAGTCAAGAGAAGGAAAATGGACATGTGAAGATTCGCAACAGTGTACTCTTGTTTTTACACAAATACTCGAACAAGACACAGTATTAAATACAGTAGATGGAAAATCGGTGGTAATTCCGAAAGGAGAAAAAATCGACAACGTGACCAGATTCGAACTAAGTTCATCAACAAGATTGTGGAAAGTAAAAGAATAAGAATAATTGCAATTAGTCTTCTTTTCTTTCCAGCAACCGTGCTGGCTTATGAACCCACCACCACTCACGCCGGTTTAACCAGGGAAATAATCAGTTATTACGAGCTTCTCACGGGGAATGTGCTGGAAAAGTACCATGAGCTGATCATTCAGGGCTCCATGGATGAGGATACTCCGAGTATTCGCGCTCTCAATCACTTTTATGATCCGGTGCATGATCGCGGTTTGAAGAACTATCGTTCCGCGAAAGATTGGGCAACGAGCCGGATCACGGACAACCGATTCACATGGGAAGACGGTATTGAGGCGTATGCAAGGGGAGACAAAGAGCGCGCTTTTTATGCGCTTGGCCGTATCATACATCTGATAGAGGATTCTTCCGTTCCGGATCATACGCGCGATGATGCGCATCCCCCGTACGGCGATTCATGGCTCCACGAAGCGAGCATGTTCGAAGGATGGGCGGATGAACACAAAAACAGAACGACGCTTGCCGGTTTAGGAAAAGCGCTTTTTGAAAAAACAGGAGTTCGATTTGATCAGTGCCTCAATTTGGCCGACTGCTTCGATGCCGTTGCCGGATATTCCAATGGGAATTTTTTTAGCAGGGATACCATCATTAATTCTAAATATTCTTATCCAACCGTTGAGTTTTCAGATGGAGAATACGGTTACTGGATTGATGGGTACACAAAGGGCAAAGAGAAAATAATTGCGATAAAAGCATTTAGAAATGGAGAGATAATCAAAGGGATATATCTTGATGAGAATTATAATGTACTCCCTGACTATTTCACCCGTCTCTCAGCCTTCGTCATTCCTGCCGGCGCGACACTGATCGGTACATTTATCAAAGAAGGCGAAGCTGCGCGAGCAGAGTATCTTGCAGAACAAGAAGTTGAACGGTTAAAAAAATTGCGACAAGAACAGGCGCTCCAAGATGCCGGATTTTTAAAAAAGATCGCGCTGGCCGCTTCATTTACCGCCGGAAGCGGATTAAAAAAACTTGCGAACGAATATATTCATTTTACCGATCGCACCGGAAAAACATTCGCATTTGCCGTTGAACAAAGTGTTGTGACAACCCGAGCGCTTGCCTATAGCTCGCCGGATGTCGCCATGGCGGGTGAGAGAATAAACCGCAATTTGTGGGCGTCAGTGCTTGGTTCTGTGCGCACAGGCGCAGAGCTGTCGGGCAAAACAACACGACAAAGCATCGCGTATATTCAACAAGTTGGCGCGGAAATGGGTAGTGAAACAACGGATGCATCAAGCGAAAAAAGGCGATTGGCCGATCTCCTCCGGGAATTGAATGCGGCAAAGCGCGCACTCGATCAACTTGGAAGACGCCCGATGCATAAGTCGGAGGGTGAGGCATTTGGGGCG
>CAYHPG010000121.1:0-1745 GCA_964358625.1 uncultured Gammaproteobacteria bacterium | reverse complement strand
TTCGTTTTTTGATATTCCTGCATGTGTATTTTGAGATCGGAAAGTGAAAGCACCGCTTGTGGAGTATAGATCGTAACGGGCTCATTAAAACCAGAGAGAGAAAATTCAAGACTAACCGGTCCTCGAACGTGAACGCCGACAATGTCGTCGTCGAAATTCGCCGAAAGAACAATCCTAACTATCAAACCGCTTTTTTCATCTATCCAGATGTCACCGTTCATCTTTGCCAGTGCGTCTTTCAAGCGGAGGAGTTGATCCTCGGAAAGTGTGAGGTCGCGATTAAAATATTTCCTGTAAAGTGCTTGCGCAAAAGTGGTCATGCGTTCCGGTTCCGAAGACACGCGAACATGGGTAGTCGGAACACCGTCAATCACTTCCCTTTGCAAATTCCCCATCGTCCTAAACAATGGGCTCGATTTTTTTAGCAACGCGTTGAATGCTCTCTCTCCACTTTCGCCGCCGAAACTTCCATACTCCTTTGTCTCCGGCGCAACACCGAATACTCGAATCTCCTGCGCGATCTCGAAAAAGTCAATCTTGAGCCAATTTTCTCTGAATAATTCGGGATCGATGTTATTTTTTGCCGGAAATGAAATTGGCCGAACGTACAAAGCATTTTCAACAATGCGCACATCCGATATGGTATCAGTGGAAAAGAGCAAATCTCCCCATTGCCATCCTCCCGAAAAAACTACGTTGTGCGTTCCATCACCATAGCCGTCCCTCCCGCTTGAGAGCGTTCCATCAATTCCAAGTGAGAACTTCACCGCACCGTTTTTTGCTGTGTCGCCAGAAACCATCGAAAGCGCCAGGTCGGTTGTCGCCTGGACTTTATAGGCAAATGACGAAACATCAAAAAATTGTGCGAATGCGGTTGAGAGCAATGCGCTTCCATTCGGCGTGCGAAAATTTAAAAACGCGAACACTACTCCACTAAGAATGAGAAGCGTGAAAAGCCCGCCAAGTGCTATTTTGAGCATCTTCTTTATTTTCGCCTCTCTCGTCGCTCCGTCCTCAAACGTGGGTGAGGCGGCGGGCGAAGTTGATGATTGAACAGTGGGCGAAGTCATTCCACCATCTTTATCATTCTTGTTGTTCATCATTTCTTGGGCGGGCATTTCCACTTTTTCTTGGACCGGAATAACGGGCGGGCTTGGCGGCGCAAAACTTGCCTCACGTGAAAGAAGATCGGAAAACATCGTGCGTTTTGCAAATACAACGTTTTTTTTCTTTTCTTCTTTCGGTGATGCGTCGAGAACCGGCACAGTGGCTGTGCCCCGGGTCTTTCCATCAACGCTTTGTTCTTGAGCTTGTATAAAAGAGCCTGACGTGTTTTTTGTCACAGCCTCTTCTTGCGTGGGCAAGGTTGCGAGAGGGACTTTTTTGTCAGGCAAAATTTTTGAACGAAGCGCGGCAAGATCAAATTTTAGCGGTAGCGGCATGGCAAAACCGGCAATCGGTGTGGGAAACGGATGTGGCAACGTGCCACCGCTCGGTTGTTCTTTTGTCCGGGGCGAAATTGGAGCGGCATTCTTCATCGCAAAAAAGTTCTCCAGCGATTGTTTCTGCGTTTTTATGTCTGGATAAACAATTGGAGCACCTTTTGACGTTTCTTTTACTGCGAAGCCAGGAGGTTTTACCGCACTTTCTTTCTCCATGGCAGACTCATCGACGATATATCCCGTTTTGGGGGAAAATAATCGCGGAAATTCATCGTGAGAAAGTTTTGTTTGCGCAAGCATCCG
>CAYHPG010000120.1:0-1760 GCA_964358625.1 uncultured Gammaproteobacteria bacterium | reverse complement strand
ACGCTGCGTGAGTAACTTTTTCGACGAAAGCCACGATAAGTACCCCATAAGAGAAAAGGCTAGACAGCTCGCGCTTTTATTCGGCCTTATAACCCTTCGTATTCGCGCATGGTGAGTTGCGAATCTATTTGTTTCACCGTTTCAATAACAACCGAAACAACGATAAGAAGACTTGTGCCGCCAATGACGAGTGTCTGCAAGCGAGTCAATTGTTGTACGACAAGCGGCAACACCGCAATTGCACCCAAAAACAAAGCGCCGATAAGGAGAATACGGTTTAATGTATAACTCAAATAGTCGGCAGTAGGCCTACCGGGACGAATTCCCGGAATAAAACCACCTTGTTTCTGCAAATTTTCTGCGATGCGTTCGGGATGAAAAATAACTGCAGTATAGAAATAGGTAAAACCGACAACAAGCACAAAATAGGCAATGCCATAAAACAACTGCCCCTGAAAAAGTGTAATGATAAATTGTGCCGCACTCGCAATGAACGTCGTGCGCGCACCAACAAAAAATTGCGCAATAAGCGGCGGGAAAAGAATAATCGAAATCGCAAAAATAATTGGGATGACCCCCGCCATATTCACGCGCAGTGGCAAGTGCGTATCAACACCACCATACATACGCATGCCTCGAACACGCCGCGCATAGGATACAGGAACATTTCTCTGCGCTTCAGTAATGAGGACAACACCAACGACGGTGACGAGCGCGATGGCCACAAAAGCGAAAAAATTCGTGATCTGTGTTCGATCAAAGGCAAGTACGGTTTGTTGCACTGCGCGCGGAAGATCAGACACAATGCCGGCAAAAATGAGAAGAGAGATACCGTTCCCCACTTTCCGTTCAGAAATAAGTTCCCCCAGCCACATAAGGAAAACAGTACCGGCGGTCATGGTCACTAAAATTGTAATCAGCTGAAACGCAGTAATGGTAGGAAGAATAAGCGCTGAAGAACGACGAAGGAGCGTTAAAAGACCGTACGCCTGGAGGAGCGCTAAGGGCACGGTAAGCCACCGCGTGTATTGATTGATTTTCTGTTGACCGTACTCCCCTTCTTTTGAAAGTTCCTCAAGGCGAGGAATAATCATCGCAAGCAACTGAAAAATAATTGAGGAAGTGATATATGGACCAACGCCCAATGCTGCGACTGAAAAGCGCTCAATCGATCCTCCAGAAAAAATATTTAAAAGCCCCAGAATTTGATTTGATTGAAAAAATTGTGAAAGCGACTGTGCGTCAATGCCGGGAATAGGAATATGTGCGACAATACGAAAAAGCACGAGCATACCAAGCACGTACAGAAGACTCATGCGCAAATCGCGCAATTTCCAGATGCGCGTTAATTTTTCATGCCAAGCCATGACATCCTGAATCTTGAAACCTGAATCTTGAAACTCAAAGATGAGTTACAAGTTACACGTTACAAGTTTCATGTTACGGATCCGCCTGCTTTTTCAATCTTTTCTTTCGCCGATGCAGAAACGGTACATCCCTTGACTGTAACCTTTTTGGTCAAAGCGCCGTCTCCTAATACTTTAACACCAAAACGAATATCGTGCACGACGCCCTTTTCTTGTAAAAATTTCGGCGTCACTATTGTTCCATTCTCAAACACATCAAGATCATAGCAGTGTGCAATCGCATGACGATTAAATCGACTTCGAAAACCACGAATCTTCGGTAAGTGCTGAACAAGTTTCTGAAGTCCCTTCAATTTTAATTTCTTTCTCCCGCCGGCACGCGCTTTCTGTCCT
>CAYHPG010000119.1:0-1767 GCA_964358625.1 uncultured Gammaproteobacteria bacterium | reverse complement strand
GCTCGTCTCTGACGCGTGGCTTGGGGGGTATGAATTGCCGGTGATGCTTTCGGTTTATGGAAGTTTCGCGGCGATCACGGTGATCGGAACATTGCTACAACGATCCTCATTTACAACGCGAATGCTCGTCGGTCCTCTCACATCGTCAGCATTCTTTTTTATCGTGACGAATTTTGCCGTGTGGGCGGCAACGCCGTGGTATGCGAAAAATTTCGCTGGACTCATGACGTCGTATACGCTCGCGATACCGTTCTGGAGAAATATGCTTGTGGGTGATATACTGTATACGACACTTTTTTTCGGAATTTTTGCCTTGTTTACGAGATACGAATTTATTAAGAATTTACGAATAGACCTCTCCCCAGCTCTCTCATATGAGGAGAGGGAGAGGGTGAGGGTGAGGTAAAAAATATGGACGAAGATATAAAACAACTCGTTGAAAAAAACCTTGAGCTCACCGAGCGCATTGCGCGCGATGTGAAGAAGATGCGCCATCATTTTTGGATGGCGAATATTTGGAGCATCATCAAGATTTTTATTTTTATCGTTTTGCCGATCTATTTAAGTTATCGATATGTTGCGCCGTATATGGGACAAATACAGGGTGCGTTGCAGCAAGTGCAAGAATTGCAGAAAAACGTATCGGGATTTCAGAAAAATCTTGGTGATATTCAAGGGGCGACGGAGAAATTAAAAGATCTGCAAAAACAGTTGCCATCGGGCAGTTCACTCCCAAGCATGCCTAGTATCCCTGGATTGGAGTTCTTGTTTGGAGGAAAGAAGTGACGTGCTCTTATCCTAGACTAAGTCTGGGATGGTAAAATTTTAGTCTTCGAGCCTGTCGAGAAGCTAAAATTTGGCTTACTTCTCGACTCTGCTACGCTCCGCTCGAAGAATAAATGACTTTTTCTACAGACTCAAAGATTAAAAAATATGCAAAAAGAACAGCGTCAATTTTTTTTCGCGACGATTCTGATCGCACTTATCGTTGGTGGACTTTCAGGGATTATTGCCGCCGTGTATGTCACAACATCGGTTGGTTTTGAACCTGCCTTCGTCGCAACCGTTTTTGGGCGCACACCGAAACCAAGCGAGCTACAAGCGCCTGCAGAAAAACAGACAACGCCACAAAGCGAAGATGAACTTGTGACAGGGCTTGTAAAAAAAGTACAGCCCGCGGTCGTATCAATCTCTATTAGTAAGAATGTCCGGTCGTTTTCAAATCGTACGGGACCGAATATCTTTCCTTTCGATGATTTTTTTGAGCAGTTCGGGTTTCCGTCGCAGTTACCGCAGCAACAACCACAACAAGGTGAGCCCCAAGGCGGTCAAAAACAAATCGTTGGTGGGGGCACGGGGTTTGTCATTACCGCAGACGGGATGATTTTGACGAACAAGCACGTCGTGTCGGACGCGGAGGCGGAGTACACCGTGACAACGAATGATGGAAAAAGTTATCCGGCGAAAATTTTGGCGCAGGATCCGGTGAACGATCTTGCAGTAATCAAAGTTGAAGCCAAGGGTTTGCCGACAGTAGTACTTGGTGATTCAGATGGCATTGCGATCGGGCAGACCGTGGTGGCAATTGGCAATTCACTTGCACAATTCCCAAACACCGTGACAAAAGGCGTGGGTTCTGGTTTGGGACGACGCGTGACCGCAGGGGATAATCGCGGCATGTCGGAAGTGCTTGAAGGCGTGAGTCAGACGGACGCAGCAATCAATCCGGGCAATTCCGGCGGGCCACTCGTGAATTTGCGCGGGGAA
>CAYHPG010000118.1:0-1852 GCA_964358625.1 uncultured Gammaproteobacteria bacterium | reverse complement strand
AGTGAAAAAACTTATTCAGAATGCGTTCGAGGTAACATTTATAAAGTAGAATGTAAAAATTAAAAATCAAAGTGCAAAATAACAATGCAAAATTTAAAATTATTTTTTATTTTGATCTGTCATTTTGATTTTTGATCTTTGCATTTTGCATTATGGTAACAATTTTGGACTTCGGATCCCAGTACACCCAACTCATCGCCCGGCGCGTCCGGGCGCTTGGTGTTTTAGCGGAGCTACGACCATACACAACGCCTCTCAACGCATTGACAACGGCAAGCGCAATCATCTTTTCAGGAGGGCCGGACTCTGTGTACGAGAAAAAAGCGCCGATGGTCGACAAAAAAATTTTTGATAGCGGCATTCCGATTCTCGGCATCTGCTACGGTATGCAACTCATGGCGCACGCGTTAGGCGGAAAAGTGGAACAAGGGGGGAAGCGTGAGTACGGACCAGCAACACTGACGATTACAAACCATCACGATCTTTTCCATGGCATCAAGAAAACAACGCTTGTCTGGATGTCACACGGTGATCTCGTAACAAAACTTCCAAAGGGGTTTCTCCATCTCGCGCATACGGACAATTCACCGGATGCCGCGATTGCGCACCCAAAGAAAAAACTCTACGCTGTGCAATTCCATCCAGAGGTAGAACACACGGAAAAAGGCATGGCCATTCTCCACAATTTTCTCTTTCGCATTGCAGGATGCACAAAGGACTGGAATATCAGTAATGTTATTGAAGAAAAAGTGCACGCGATCCGTGATGCAGTCGGTGGCGCGCAGGTTATCTCCGCTGTATCCGGCGGCGTTGATTCTACGGTAACGACCGCACTTGTCGCACGCGCTATTGGCAAACAGCTTACCGCTATTTTTGTTGACCACGGACTTTTACGAAAAAATGAACCCGCTGAGGTAGAACGTATCCTCCACCATCTTGACTGTCGCATAAAAATAGTAAAAGCCGAAAAACAATTTCTCCACGCACTGCGCGGCATCACTTTCGGAGAAACAAAACGAAAAATTATTGGCCGTGAATTTATTCGCGTTTTTGATGATACGGTTCAACACCTCAAACCAAAACCACAATTCCTCGCACAGGGCACGATCCATTCCGATGTCGTTGAATCCGCTGGAAACGGTAAGACTACACGCATCATTAAGTCTCACCACAATGTCGGCGGACTTCCAAAAGGTATTCGGTGGCAACTCATCGAGCCCTTGCGCGATCTTTTCAAGGATGAGGTACGCGAATTGGGGGAGGTATTAGGGCTCCCCAAACAACTCGTCTGGCGCCAGCCGTTCCCGGGCCCCGGGCTTGCCATTCGCATTGCCGGAGAAGTAACACAAGAAAAACTCACGATCCTCAAAAATGCCGACGCGATTGTACAAGAAGAAGTGCGAAAAATGAAATGGGAATATGAATTCTATCATTACTTTGCCCAGCTCCTTTCACAAAAAACTGTTGGTGTCACAGGGGACGAACGCAACTACGCCTACCCGATCGTGATCCGCATTGTCACTTCCTCCGACATTATGACCGCAGACTGGGCGAGAGTACCACACGACTTTCTCGCAAAACTTTCCTGGCACATCACAAACGAAGTTACGGGTGTCGTTCGCGTACTCTACGACATCACCTCAAAGCCACCCGGTACGGTGGAGTGGGAATAACACAGTCTCTTCAAAAAAATAACAAGACGTGCTAGATTCGTCATATGCCCGGGTGGCGAAATTGGTATACGCACGACACTTAAGATGTCGCGCCGAAAGGCTTGCGGGTTCGAGTCCCGCCCTGGGCACCAGAATGGAACTTAGCGGTTGAGAACCAACCAAGGAGTGGGCGTGCCGTA
>CAYHPG010000117.1:0-1856 GCA_964358625.1 uncultured Gammaproteobacteria bacterium | reverse complement strand
GTCGTTGCGAAGTGTCAGATCGTTGAATTGCGCAATCACCGCATTCCGAACTCCATTATCGAGAAAATAATATTTTGCTTTTTTTGAAATCTCATTGCGAAGATTCCGACTAAATCCTCGAACGCGTTTCACCACAAACATTTTTTCTAGTATATCAATATAACGGCCAACCGTTTTTACATCTGTCTTCACCGTCCGAGCGATTTCATTGAGTGAAACTTCGTGGCCGACCTGAAATGCAAGGCACTTCACGATATCAAGGAGAAGACTGGGTGATTTTATATGTTCGAGCGCAAGCACATCTTTAAAAAGATACGAAGAAATAAGTTCCGTAAGAATTTTAACCTTCTTCTTCTTATCGGGCTCAAGTAATACTTCCGGGTATGACCCGTAGATCAAAAAATTAGGCAGTGCATGTTTCAATTCAAATCGACTCGCGCGCATCTCTCCTTGTGACAGTGGTAAAAGCGTCAATGTAAAATGTCTTCCCGTAAGCGGCTCGCCAATCTTTTCCGAAAGATGAAACGATGAAGATCCGGTGAGAATGAGCAATTTTTTGGGGAAAGCGTCGATGATCATTTTTGAACCCAGTCCAATGCTTGGAATAAATTGAGCCTCATCGATAGCGATGCAATCATACGGCCGAACAAGATCCATGATGTCGTTCAATTTTTCTGAACGAAATAATTCTCGTAAATTAAAGTCGTCCCCCGTAGAGGAAAATATCCTTGGGTAACGATTTTTTGTTTCCGCGCTGCTCAGATATGCCTGCAGAAGCGTAGTTTTCCCAACCCTTCTCGGACCATATACAATAAGAGCCCTTTGTGGAGAAATACTTGATTTTATTGCCTGTTTTCTTGTGAATTCCATATTTCTATGGTATACTAAACCACAAATTATGTCAAATTTGTGGTTTCAAAATACCAAAATTATAAAACAAGTCGAACTTAAAGTATAGTCAAACTTGCTTTAGGTTTATGATGAATTTTGAATCCATAATGCGAATCATGGTCGTCCGACAGAAACGTATGCCCATCCTGCGGCGCGTATCGTTTTTGGATCTAAAAGATTGCGCCCATCGACGAGGACCGGTTGGCGCATTACATTTTTAATCCGTGCCCAATCGAACGCTTTAAACTCTGGCCATTCGGTTGCGATCACGCACGCATCGACACCCGCGCACGCCGCGTACGGATCATCGTAGAATACTGTCTCAAAAAACACTGCACGATCATCGGGCCGCGCGACGGGATCATGCAATCGGACTCGCGCTCCTTCTTTCTTTAAAAGATACAAAATATCAATAGCTGCAGACTCCCGAATATCATCAGTTGCAGGCTTAAATGCGAGACCGAGAATCGTTATTGTCTTCCCCTGCAGACTTCCGCTCAACGCGGTGCGCAATTTCGTAACAACCCGAGATCGCTGATCGTTATTCACCTCGATCGCCGCTTTTAAAATCTGCGGTTCGTAGTGATTGGAAAATGCAATGTGATGGAGCGCGCGCACATCTTTCGGGAAACACGAACCCGACCAACCGAGTCCCGCCTTCAAAAACTTCGAGCCGATGCGCGAATCAAGTCCCATTCCCCGCGCTACCTCGGTAACATCTGCTCCAACGCTTTCACAGATATTCGCAATCTCATTAATGAAAGAAATCTTAGTCGCGAGAAATGCGTTCGACGCGTACTTAATAAGCTCGGCGCTCTTGGGATCGGTCACGACGCGCTCTCCGGGAAGTCCGCGATGCAGCTCCAGTAAGACATCACGTGCCTTGTCGCTTGCAACGCCGATCACAATACGATCCGGATTTTTTGTATCAAAAAGCGCCGTACCCTCGCGCAAAAATTCTGGGC
>CAYHPG010000116.1:0-1924 GCA_964358625.1 uncultured Gammaproteobacteria bacterium | reverse complement strand
TAAAGAAAAAGGAATTGATGCAAAGAACTGGCGGAGGGGCGATCTCGCGATTTTCATCTCCGACGGAACACGACTACCAGAAAACATCGCACTGCGAGTAGAAGACAGCGAGTGGGTGGAAATTCTCATCGGCAAAATCAAAGTGAAGGTGCGCATCAAGGATGAAGATCCGAACGTCTACGTTGCGCCGGAACTTCTGAATTTCACCGAGGGGAATATTGTGTTTCCGTCGGTGAGTAGACGAGATCCGCTTCGCAAGGATATCGACCTCTGGACTTCAACACAACGAGGATTTAAAATTAAAGGGTGGAAGGCGGTATGGAAAATTGTCGAAAGCATTAAGAAGAACCTCACTATTGAGGAAATCTTCGAGAGCATAAGACAAGCATATCCTGCCACGACCGTCCCCGATTCTACGAAGCAAGACGTGGAAAACGTCTGGCGTCAATTGCGGGAACACTTTGGAGGTTAAACATATGACGAAACAACCCAAACAACATGTCGCAATCTTCAGTCCTCCCTTCTTAGATCTCATCTTGGAAGGGAGGAAGACTATTGAGGGCCGCTTTAGTAAAGTGCGGTGCGCCCCCTTCGGAGTGGTAAAGGAAGGCGACACAGTGCTTATGAAAGATAGCGGCGGCCCTGTTCGAGGATCGTTTATCGTAGCGAAAGTAGAGAGCTTTGAGAATCTCTCATCCGAGAAGCTCAAAGATCTTGAAATACGCTACAGCGTTCCTCTCTGTGCTGACGCTGATCCGCAGTACTGGGAAAAGCGACGTGCATGCCGATATGCAACTTTGTTGCACATCGCCCAATCTCGCCCTTTCGAGCAACCATTCCCATTCCCCAAAAAAGATCGTCGGGGATGGGTAGTGCTCGACAAACCTATCCTCGACACAACCCACGGAGGTGCATGAGTGAACATTAAGATATGTGTGGCAGGTAAGATTTGCAGTGGCAAATCAACGCTTGCAAAAAAGATAGCAACCCACACTGGCTATCCATTAGTTTCGTTCGGAGAGATACTCAATGACCATCTAATGAGGAGCGATCTGCCGGTAACGCGCGATACGCTTCAGAGATTAGGACAAGAACTCATCAATCAACTCGGTTACGAAGGGTTCTTGCAGTGGTCAATTGAACACTCTCCGCACATTCAGTGGGATAGCACACTTGTTATTGACGGACTGCGTCATGGAGCGATTTACTCTCGCCTCGTTGAGATATTTCCTCACATCGTTCTGATCTATTGCGTTTGCGATAGAGAAACACAACTTACACGCTTGATGGAGCGCGATAAAGCTGGTCAGGACGAGGCAGAACGAATTCTCTCACACGAAACAGAGCGGTATATCGCTGAACTTGAGCCACGGGCAAACTTGTTCTTTCGACCAGGAGACTCGACAGAGAGTTTTTTGGCACAACTCGACACACTCATCGCAAAACTGTGATGAGGAACGTTAAGTAAGGCCTTTGTGAAAAACACAGAGGCCTTTTTTCTATTCCTTAATTTTTGAAAAATTGATATAATGTAAATGTTGCTATGAAAAATATCGAATCTGACATCTATCAATATCTAGCGGAACGAGGTTGGGATAAACTTCGCCCCTCTGATTTAGCAAAATCGATCTGCATTGAAGCAGCAGAGCTTCTTGAAATCTTCCAATGGACAAGTATAAATATTGGAGAAACAAAACAAGATTCCAAGAAAATGGAAGAGATAAAAAAAGAACTTGCGGATGTTTTTATTTACGCTTTTGAAATGGCAGTGCTTTTAGATATTGATACCGAAAAAATCATCAAGGAAAAATTGGAGCAAGTGAAGAAAAAATATCCAGCTGAATTGATGCGTAAAAACGCTAAAGAAGATTCGGGGTCAGGCGCTGATCCTAAGTATTGGAAAATCAAAAATCATCACCGCCAA
>CAYHPG010000115.1:0-1979 GCA_964358625.1 uncultured Gammaproteobacteria bacterium | reverse complement strand
GATTGCTGTTGCCGCTACCTCACCTTATTTTTTGGTTAATCTTTTACGCGTTTACCGCAAGTGGAAAAAGTATCAAAAGAAAAAAGTCTATGATGCGTTTTCTTCTTTAAAAAGAGCAAGTTATATCAAACTTGAGAAGAGAAATCACCAAATTTATATTTCTTTGACCGAAAAAGGGAAAAAGAAAGCCGGCAGATTCCAGATAGATAATCTTGAGATCGACAAATCTTCGAAGTGGGACGGTAAGTGGCGGTTAATTCTTTTTGACGTTGCCGAACTGAAAAGATTTCATCGAGAAGCATTAAGAGGAAAATTAAAAGGACTGGGATTTTATTGTTTGCAAAAAAGCGTTTGGATCGCTCCTTGGGATTGCCAGAAAGAAATCAGTTTATTACGGGAGTTCTTCGGCCTGTCAGAAAATGAGTTAAGATTGGTGGTTTCTGGGGAAATCGGTTCTGACAGAAACATTAAGCAATTTTTTAAGGTTTAAGAATAATGAAGGCGCGTAGTGCGTTGAGCTCCGGGGTTGTTGTCTTAATTCTGCTATAGCAGAGGTAAGACGTGAGTCTGAGTTGTCGCATCGGGCGCGTTAAATATGGTTTATTAAACGACAAAGCCGAGGCGTTTTTTGCCTCGGCTCGTTTCGTGGGCGTGGTTAGCCCGTTGTGAAGCTGAATCGGGGAATTCTTTCATTCTGGACTTCTCCGTCTTCTAGCCTCGCGGTGATCGTGATTTGGACGCCTGTAATTTGCAGATGCGTCCAAATAATTTGTTCGTCCCTCAAGATAACTTTTTTCCCTGGCGATGGGGACCTACCCAACTCGACCAGGGTGTCGAGGTGAGGTTTGCCCAATAAGACAAGCATTGTGCCTCCTTTGAGCTGAAGACTAGCAATCTCTCTCTCTTGTCAATGATCAAATTGATGGTTAAGATAGTTAGTGAAACATGAAAACAGAAACAAGAATCATTGCTGACGAGTTCGGGCCGGCCTACGTCGTTGAAGTTAATTCCTTAAAGCCTAAATTTAAGGGATTTTTGATCATTGATAACTTATTATTGGGGCCGGGAAAGGGCGGCATCAGAATGGCGGCCAGCTTAACGCCTTTTGAGCTTTTTCGGCTAGCCCGGACCATGACCTGGAAGAATTCCTTGTTTGAACTGCCTTTCGGCGGGGCTAAAGCGGGGATTTTAGTTGACCCGAAAAGCGTTTCTCCGGCGGGAAAAAAAGAAATCATCCAGGCATTTGCCAAACTTTTAGAGCCTTTTGTCCCTGAATACTATATCGCCGGGCCGGACATTGGCACCGGCGAGAAAGAAATGAAGTGGTTTTCCGAGAGTTCGGGTCAGTGGGGAGCGGCCACCGGCAAACCAGCCGATTTTTGTCATTTTGTTCACGGCGGCAAGGCTTGCGGTCTGCCTCATGAGCTGGGATCCACCGGTTTTGGCGTCGCCCAGGCGACAAAAGTGGCGGCCGAGTTCGCCGGCTTAGATTTAAAGAAGGCCAGAGTCGCCATTGCCGGGTTCGGCAATGTCGGCGGATTCGCCGCCAAGCACTTAGGCCGGATGGGAGCAAGAATTGTCGCCGTTTCCGAAGCGGAAGGGACGGTTTTTTCCGAGAACGGCCTGGACATGGCGAGATTGACTCATTTAAAAGAAACTGGCCAATCGTTTTTAAAGTACGGCTCGGGGGCGAAAATCTTGGCTCGAGATGAAATTTACGAACTGCCGGTTGAGATTTTAATTCCGGCGGCCATTTCCGACGTTATCAACCAGAAAAACTACCAGAAGGTCAAGGCCAAAGTTATCATTGAGGGCGCCAACATTCCCATTCCCGAAGAAATTGAAGATAAGCTCTGGCGACGGGGGAAAATCATTGTTCCCGACTTTGTCGCCAATGGCGGCGGCTTCATTTCTTCTTTTGCTGAATATTCGGGCCAAGCGCCCGCTTTCATGTTCCAGTTGGTGCAAAAGAAGGTTGA
>CAYHPG010000114.1:0-2019 GCA_964358625.1 uncultured Gammaproteobacteria bacterium | reverse complement strand
GATAATGCAATCTGCCGCATGAAGTCCGCGTCGCTCTTCGTCGTAGATGTATTGGTTCGGGTGCCCCCCCGTGCGATCAAACTCGGTCGCATGGACGTGTACAATGAGCGGCTTCCCCGAAATGCGTTTCGCCTCCATGCCAGCGCGAAAGGAAAGCCAATCATGCGCGTGGATGACATCGAATTCCTCATCGCGAGCAATTAGACGCGCTTGAAGGCCGTAGCGGCGTACTTCATCAAAAAGATTGAGGCCGTACAATTCATGCTCCGGCGCGGTGCGCAGATACTCGTCATAAAGGTCAGACGTGATATAGGGGTGAATCGGCGAAGTAATTCCGCGGAATTTGATGTTGCGGATATTCGCAAAAATAATTTTCAGAAAATCATGCGGAAGTCCGTCAAGTTTTTTGGGGAGTACGAACGTCACTGACACCCGCGCGCTCGCGAGAGAGCGGGAAAGACCGTAACACGCAGTACCCAACCCCCCGCTGTTGTGCGGTGGAAATTCCCACCCGAACATGAGTACGCGGATATTCTTCATGCAAAGAAAAACATCTACTGCTTCGTGAGGACATACATCTCTGGCGAACAATTATACCATTGTGAGAGGAAGTTTGCCGACTATTTCACAATAAATCGCACAATTGTCACCTTGTCGGGCGAAAGCGGTGGAAGATCGGTAAGACGATTAAATTCCTCATCTCCATCATCGTTTAAAATCGCGGCATAATATGTTCCGCCTGAAATTGTCCCCTCCGGGCGAAGGAGATCGACGGTCGCATCTTCATTTCCATCATGCACGCGAGTGGCGCCAAGTATTCTACCTGGCTTTCCGTCACGGTCATCATAAATTGCCACCCATTTCGTGCCGGTAATCGAAAGATCCTGAACGGCAATCGTCTTCCCTGCAGGCTGATCCGGCACAGAAAGTCCGACACGAGTATTGAGAGGAATCGAAGGGGGGAGTGGAAAAGATGGCGAGGAAGGGGCAATCAATAAAGCAGGCGTCACGTCGGTAATGACTCCCACAGCTTCTTCACCAATCGGAGTTGACGAATCGTATTGCATTCTTTTTTCGCTTGAACGCAAATTCCACACCATAATTGCAGATGTTCCGATAAGAATGCCGATCACAAGCATTAGCACAAGATTTCGTCTTTGTTGTTGCATTATATTATATAAAGATTATCAAAGGAAAGTTTTATGGGCAATTATCCGAGTCAACCTTTGATATACAACTCAAAGTTATCCAAATTCTCGTCCGGCATTGCTTCAATTAGATTGAGAACGATCTCTTGGCCATTAAACATGCCTGTGATTTTCGCATCTCGCAATGCTTTAATACTAACCTTGAAACGCGCCGTTGTGATCACCTCGGCGCACATTTCGTCGGTCTTTGTGCTCGAAACAAACTCCACAAATATTTGTTTTTTATCATCGGATGCGTGCGCGCTGGCATCGAGAATATAACACGGGTTCGGAAGCGGCAAGTCACCGGCGATACTATGTGTTCCTTTTTGATACGCGTGCTTCGCAGTTACCGTCGTTTTTGGTGTTATAAGTATTTCTTTTTTTTCTGTCGTTACGTTCATCCATTCAGTGGTCGAGGCGGCCGGAGATGTGCCATTCTCATTGTCGGAACCATTTCTTATGAACGAAACGCCCAGAAAAAATACGACCCCAAACAAAAGAAGAGAAACAATGATGAAAGTACTTTTTCGGTCCATGTTGCTAGAACCTGTCTCATTAAAAATCGCTCGGCATCAACTGACAATTCTGCCAAGATGCTAAATGAAAATAGCGATAACGAAACGAATAATTCGATAAAGAATGTACGTGCAAAGAATATAAAAAACGTAGATGTTGGCGGTCAAAAATTGGTAACCGAGCGCAAAAGAGAGTTTCACATATTCCCATGGAGTACGAAGGATATCCCCACTCTGCGCTCCTTCGGTAAATATACTCCATCCGCTCGAATCGTCCAAAATGCCATCGGGAGAAAGTTCTGCGACTATTTCGT
>CAYHPG010000113.1:0-2104 GCA_964358625.1 uncultured Gammaproteobacteria bacterium | reverse complement strand
CTGAAAAGCAAAGATACCGAGAAGCGGTTACTCGAGACAGCATTAAAGGAGAAATATGCCTCTGAGATTAAGACCAAGGATGACATCATAAAAATGAAAGATGAGGAGATTGCCCTTCGTAAAGATATGAAGGTGAAACTCTCAACAAAGATGGTAGGCGAAACACTCGAACAGCACTGTGAATGTGAATTTAACAAGCTTCGTGCAACGGGTTTCCAGAATGCCTATTTTGAAAAAGACAACGATACAAAAACCGGTAGCAAGGGTGATTATATTTATCGCGAAACCGATGAGGCTGGCAATGAAATCATTTCCATCATGTTCGAAATGAAAAATGAAGGCGATGAGACTGCCACAAAACATAAAAACGAAGACTTTTTACGCGAACTTGATAAAGACCGTATAGAAAAAAAGTGTGAATATGCCGTACTTGTGACGCTTCTGGATGCCGAGAATGAGCTATATAACACTGGCATCGTCGATGTCTCCCACAAACATCCAAAAATGTATGTCATTCGCCCGCAATTTTTCATTCCTATCATAACTCTGCTGCGCAATGCAGCCATAAACTGCCTCAAATACAAGGCCGAGCTCGCCCTGGTAAGAAACCAGAATATCGACATCACAAATTTTGAGGAGAATATAAATTCGTTTAAAGAGGGTTTCGCTAAAAACTATCAGCTTGCCTCTAACCGCTTTAAAACAGCGATCGACGAAATAGACAAAACCATAGATCATCTCCAAAAAACTAAAGAGGCTCTCTTGTCTTCTGAAAACAATCTTCGTCTCGCTAATCACAAAGCTGAGGATTTGACGGTCAAAAGACTAACCCGCGGTAATCCTACGATGACAGCTAAATTTGCAGAGCTCTCAGATGCCGATAAAGCTACAGAAGGATAAGATATTAACACGTTCAAACGGTGACGAGTCTGTGGAATATCTAGTTTTACGAATTAAATTGAATCTAATTTAAGATGTCTTTTAACTCCCAAAAACGACCGTTGCCAAGCGGCAACAGATCATTGATGAGTTGACGTACGCACTCCCTAATCTTGGTATCTGGCTCGCCATACAGCATCCGTAGGATTTCTTTAATTCGCGGAATCTGTATGAACCACCTATTATTACCACTTCTTTGACCATCAAGAAGATAGAGATTTAATATCTCGAGCGTCTTGCCGGGGGCGCTCTGCGCGAGTTCATTCAGAGAATCCATGAGACCGATATCCCAATCAAGATGCCCACTAGTGATCTTTAACGAGCGTTCGAGATGATCTGCAAGCCATACCGGTTCAAAGACTTTTGTATTAATCCAAAATTCGAACGCGCCATAGATATCTGGATCTTGAACATTACTCAATATCCAATCCCAAAGCTGTATTAGTTTATTTTTCACTTCTTGATGATTATCGAGGAACCACTGTTCGGGCGTTTGCCTTGTAATAACATGCCTGCCGATAAAGGAGACGAACGCCTCATGACGTTTTGAGTTCTTTTCGTTCCAAAACTTCACAAATAAATCGGAAGTAAACGTGAAGTCTTTAAAGTGCAAAAATGCTAGTGCGATATGACTCGCCAAAGCTTCGCCAGGGTCGGCAAAATATTGTTGTTGCGTTTTATCGTTTTCTTTGCGCTGAATTGCATCTGAATATCTACTCTTCAACTCGTTAAACAGGTCTTGATACAAGCTCGCACTAATATAACCTTCCCAAGAGGCGCTGGATAGTCGTTCTTGCAATGGCTCCTTTGAGAATATCTTCTCAAGCAACCCTCGTACCCATACACGATCACGGTAATAGAAGAAAGCTAGATGATGACCAAACATGAAGCGGATCGCCCGGGTCTTTTCACTTTCCAAGATGTCCTCGTATAGGCGCTTAATATCATCGGCTAATTGAATGGGTGCATTTTTATCAAATCTTTCAGCGTCTAGATACGCGAATCGAAGAAGCACCTGAAATGCGCGCCCTCGTACAGAGTTAATCGCCACCGTATACGGATCTGCAACATGATAATCCTCCTCCTGTGGGGATTTTACTTTTGTAGACGCTGTTTCCAATTGCTCATCTTTTGGTGTTTGATCAGGAAAAGCAAATATGTACTT
>CAYHPG010000112.1:0-2106 GCA_964358625.1 uncultured Gammaproteobacteria bacterium | reverse complement strand
GGCAACAGGGCCTTAATGATAATCGATAATTTCCACTTCATAGGCGTTACCTTCTTGCCACCGGAAACAAATGCGCCATTGATCGTTAATTCTGATACTCCATTGTCCTTTACGGTCGTCATGGAGCATTTCAAGGCGATTGCCGGGAGGCATGCGCAGGTCATGTAAATCTGTTGATGCATCAATTATTGCCAGTTTTCGCAAAGCCGTACGCTGAATCTCAGACGGGAGCTTTCGAGACGGTATGCGATTGAACAACGCTTCCGTTTCTTTGTCTTGAAAGCTTTTTATCATACCCGATCCTATAATAACACGCCGCGTTATTAGTGTCAAACTGAATTATCCACAGACCTTGCGAACAGCGGGCCTTTATTTTTTGTGGTACAATATGGTCATCGTATGCGATTTATCACCACTTCCGAACATGCTCAAATGCGGTTGGATAAATTCCTTACGGAACATTTTCCGGATTTTTCACGCACGCATTTGCAAAAACTTGTGCAATCCGGACAGGTAATGGTAAACGGGCAACGCGTTACGCCGCATTATTTTTTAAAACAAGGCGATGAGGTTACGGCAACCATCGAACCGATCGCGGATCTCCTTGTCACGTCAAATCCGGAAATAGTATTGAACATAGTCCACGAGGAACCGGATTTTATTATCCTAAACAAACCTGCCGGACTGGTCGTGCATCAAGCCGAAGGACATAAAGCACCCGATACCCTAGTCAACGGCTTGCTTGCGCGGTATCCGGAAATTGCGCGCGTAGGCGACGACACTATCCGTCCCGGGATTATGCATCGCTTGGATGCGGACGTTTCCGGAGTAATGGTCATTGCGCGCACCCAAGATATGTTTGATCATCTCAAGCGGCAATTTAAATTGCATGAAGCGCAAAAAGAATATATTGCGGTCGTCGATGGGGCAGTATCCCCTTCTTCAGGCGTGATTGAATTTGCCATCGCGCGCAAAGGCGCAAAAATGGTCGCGCGGCCAAAAGGCGCCGAGGGGAGAAAGGCCGTGACGGAATACGAAGTCATGACAGCAGGACAGCAGGACAGCAGGACAACATTGCGAATTCAGACCCGCACCGGTCGGACCCACCAAATCCGCGTCCACTTAAAAGCAAAGGGTTGGCCAATTGTAGGAGACCGGTTGTACGAAAGCAAATCAAGTAAATCAAGCGAGATAGGTAAATCAAGCCGGTTAATGTTACACGCGCGGCGACTTGCGTTTAAAGATTTGAAAGGAGAGCGAAGAGAGTTTATTATAGAACCACCATTTGTGTAACTTGTAACGCGTATCGTGTAACTCAAGCTCGCGTTTCGCGTTACATGCTATACGCTACACACATATGCTCATCACGATCTCCGGCTTACCCGGTTCGGGAAAATCCACGATTGGAAAAATGCTCGCGAAAAAACTCGGGTACAAATTTTATTCTGTCGGCGACCTGCGCGGAAAAATGGCGCTGGAGCGCGGACTCACTATTGAAGAACTAAATAAACTCGGGGAATCCGAACAATGGACCGACAAGGAAGCGGACGATTACCAAGTCGCGCTTGCAAAACGCGAAGACAATTTTGTTATTGACGGCCGCATCTCATTCCATTTTATGCCGCAGTCGTTGAAGATTTTTCTCTCGGTTGACCCGAATGTCGGGGCGAGGCGGGTCTTTTCCCATCCGCGTGCCGATGAAAAGCCGGCCTCAAACATGGAAGAATTGAAAAAAGCCATGGCCGCGCGCATGCAAAGCGACGGCCTACGCTATAAAAAATATTACAACATTGTCTATCCTGATCCAAGCGCGTTTGATCTGGTTATTGATACGAGCCACTTGACACCTGGAGAGATACTTGATAGGATAGTACGAGCATTGGCATTAAATAATTGACATCCACGAAACGATTGGCACGAATAGCACTAAAACGCTTTCGTGTAATTTGTGTCCAATTTTAGTGGATGACAACAACCATGGCATTATGTACGAAAATATTAAACCCGGCATGACGGTGCGGGTGCATGAAAAAATTAAAGAGCAGACCGAAAAAGGCCTTAAAGAACGCGTTCAAATTTTCGAAGGCATGGTCATTGCCCGCAATG
>CAYHPG010000111.1:0-2214 GCA_964358625.1 uncultured Gammaproteobacteria bacterium | reverse complement strand
GCGGATACACGAGCATTGCCGGTCCGATAGAAAATTATCCCGGGGCAAAGAATGTCGACGGGTTTGACCTAATGCAGGTGATGCGCGAGCAGGCAACGGAAGTCGGCGCCGAAATCGTCGATGGGCGCGTATTGGCCGCGGAAAAAATCGGTGATTCTTTTCACGTGACTACACAGGACGGCAAAAGTTTTGACGGTGCTACGCTTATCGTCGCTACTGGGACAGAGCACAAACGGCTTGGACTTCCAAACGAGCATGAACTCACCAGCAGGGGGGTTCATTATTGCGTCACATGCGATGGCCCCCTGTATGGCGGAAAAACAATCGCAGTTGTGGGCGGGGGAGACGCTTCCATCAAAGGCGTAAATTTGGCGGCAGAGTACGCGGACAAAATCTATATTATCGCCAGAGGAACGCAGCTTCGGGCAGAGCCGATAAATCTCGAGCAAATGAAAAAATTCGGCGACAAGATCGTTCCATTGTTTGAAACAGAAGTGAAAGAGATCGTCGGCAAGGATCGATTTGAAAAAGTTGTTCTTTCGAAGCCTTATAACGGATCAACCGATCTGGTTGCAGACGGATTGTTCATCGAGATCGGGGCGATACCAAGAACGGACGTTGCAAAGACGCTAGGCGTCGGACTTGATGAACGGGGATACGTCTTGCCAGATACGCTCATGCGAACAAACGTTTCCGGCGTATTTGCGGCAGGGGACGTGATGGATCTTTTCAAAGGATTCAAGCAAGACATCACCGCTGCATGCATGGGTGCGGTTGCCGCAACATCCGCGTATAATTACTTCAAGAGTTTGGCGGTTAAATAAGTCTCACGCAGGCACGATGAAAAAGCCTCCTTTTTGGAGGTTTTTTGTTACTTTTTTGCAGGAATAACGGGAAAATTCTAAAAGAGTTATCAACAGTGACACCCCAAACTATTCCTGTTAAGATGCACAAACCGTAATGGAGGCAATTGATGAGCGCCGCACATGTTCCTTGAGCGCACCTAGACGAACGGGTCATAACAGAGGTCCGTTTTCTTTTCTCTAAATATCGGCGGAGGGTTTTAAAAAGCTTTTATTTTCAATGTTTTATGCCTATTCACAAAGTCAAAAAACGCAACGGATCGATCGTAGATTTTGATCGCGGACGCATTGAGATTGCGATGAGAAGGTCGTTTGAAGCGGCGGGTACGCGGGTGGATGACCGGTTTTTTTCCATCCTGACGGATGACATCATTGCCATCCTTGAGGATCGATTTGTGGACCGCATGCCAAGCGTCGAAGATGTTCAGGATGTCGTGGAGAAAATCATCGCGCAGCGAGGGTATTTTGAGGTGTCGCGCGCATATATCATCTACCGATACGAGCACACGAAGCAGCGTATAAAAAAACAACAGGAATTTTTTGAGAAAATTGAAAAAGATGAGTTAGGCGTAACGAAGCGGTCGGGACAAAAAGAACAGTTCTCGCTTAGCAAGCTGAAAACCTGCTTATCGAAATTCATCAGCGGATACGAAGATATTGTCGACATTGATACTGTCGCAAAACAATGTCGACTCGAATTGTATGACGGCATTGCGACGAAGGAGATTTTTCGTTCCCTCATCATGACGACTCGAGCATTCATCGAGCAGGATCCTGCGTACTCAAAGATTGCATCACGCCTGCTGCAACACTCCTTGTACCGAGAGGTGATTGGAGAGACGGTCTTTGCCGCTCGAAGGCTTGAGCAGCAATATCGCGATGCGTTTATTCGCAACCTCAAAAAAGCGGTGGATATTGGGCGGCTTGATCCCCGTCTGCTGACGTTTGACTTGGAGTTCCTTGCGCGCAATCTAAAAATTGAGCGCGATGATCTTTTCCAGTATCTCGGAACACAAGTGTTGTATGATCGATATTTTCTTCAGGACCCGTACGAGAAGAGGGTTTTGGAAACTCCGCAGGCGTTTTGGATGCGCGTGGCAATGGGCGTTGCGTTGAAGGAGAAGGAAAAAAATTCCTCAGTGCTTGCGTTTTATGAGATTCTTTCCTCTCTGCGGTTTGTCGCAACAACGCCGACGCTTTTTCATTCCGGGACTGTGCATCCGCAGCTTTCAGCGTGCTACCTCAACACGGTCGATGACTCGCTCGAACATATTTTTAAAGTCATATCGGATAACTCGCAGCTATCGAAGTGGTCGGGAGGAATCGGCACTGACTGGACGAATATTCGGGG
>CAYHPG010000110.1:0-2237 GCA_964358625.1 uncultured Gammaproteobacteria bacterium | reverse complement strand
CCGGGGCGGATTTAGTGCACGAACTTCCTTGGCGACATGGTAAGGGCTCAGCCATGTCGCATGGTGTAACCCATACGGACGCGCCGATTTTGCTTTTTGCCGATGCGGATCTGACGGGTTTTACCGCGAAGCACATTGAAGATATTGTTAAGCCAGTACTGGAAGGCAAGTATGCAATGAATGTGGGATTGCGCGATCGCGGAGGATTTTTTACTTGGCTTCAATATTATTTGCCGCTTATCGGCGGCGAACGCGCGATGTTGCGCAAGGTATTTACGGATATCCCGGATTACTATATGAAGGGATTCAAGGCCGAAAGCGCATTGAATTATTATTGTCGTGCTAATAAATTGCCATACGGAAAAACTAAAATGCCCGGGATTAAGATTGTGAAGAAGATGGAAAAATTCGGATTTTGGGGCGGACTTAAAGAATATTTCAAAATGTCGTTAGAAATTATCAAAGCCATGACGGAAGTGAGAGTGCACCGCCGTGTATTTACCTCTCGCGGGGCGCATGAAAAGCATGTGCATGCAAAATAAGTATGGATTTTCATAATAAAAGAGTAACGGTGATGGGGTTAGGATTGTATAAGGAGGGGAGCGGCACCGAGGCGGTGAAATTTTTTTTACGCCAGGGTGCGGCAGTGACAGTGACGGATTTACGCAGTGCGAAGGATTTGGAAAAGAGCGTAAAGGAGTTGGTGAAGTATTATAGTCGGTTACCAAAACGCATAACCCCTCCTCGATCCTCCCCTTACCTTAAGGGGAGGAAGGGTGGGGTTACACAAAAACTCACTTTCATTCTTGGCAAGCATCGGGAGGAAGATTTTAAGAATGCGGATGTGGTGTTTCAAAATCCATCCGTGCCGGCCGAGTCGCCATATTTGCGCCTAGCGGCTAAGCGGAGAATTCCCATTGTAAATGACTGGAGTTTATTTTTGTCGCGACACACACCAAAGATGTTTATTGGTGTTACGGGTACGCGCGGTAAAAGTACCACTACCGCGCTCATTTATGCAATGCTCGAAAAACACCATTCCTCGATTCCTAGGAATCGAGGAATGAAAATATGGTTAGCGGGAAATCTTGGGGTCTCCCCGCTTGCGTTTATTGATGAATATAAAGGCGAACCGATCGTGGCCGAGCTTTCCAGTTGGCTGTTGCATCATTTTCCGACAGTGAAAAAAAATCCAAACATTGCCGTGGTTACCAACATCATGAATGACCATTTGGATAAGTATCGGAGCATGAAGGAGTATGTGGCAGATAAGGAAAATATCTTTCGGTTTCAAGATGCGAAAAGTATCGTGGTGCTCAATTATGACAATCCAGTAACCCGTGGCATGGTAAAACGCGCGCGCGGCAAGGCACTGTGTTTTTCCGCGGAAAAAGGTTTGCCAAAATGGGTGCCGCTTGAAGAGTTGCAGATTCCGGGCGAGCATAATCGCGCTAACGCGTTGGCCGCGGCAGTGGCGGCCGAAGCGGCCGGCGTAACGCGGCGCGATATTGCACAAGTGTTGCACACCTTTCGCGGTTTGCCCAATCGTCTTGAGCTTATTCGTACTGTGGGGGGCGTGAAATATTACAACGATACCACGGCAACGACCCCGGACGCGACCATTGCGGCGCTAAAGACACTGGGGATGAAGTCTCATAACGCCCCCCGACCCCCTCTTAACTTAAGAGGGGGAGGCGATGGGCGCATTGTTCTTATCGCGGGTGGCGCAGACAAGAAACTTGATTTTAGAGAGCTTTTGAAGTATTTGAATCAGTATTGTAAAGGGGTAGTTTTGCTTCCCGGGACAGCAACTGTTAAACTACAAAAAATACTAGGTACTAGGTCCTATAATCTAGGTACTGTACGATCTATGCGCGAGGCCGTAAAAAAGGCGCATACTCTGGCACATGATGGCGACGTGATACTCCTTTCTCCCGCAGCTGCCTCATTCGGGATCTTTAAGAACGAATTTGATCGTGGAAGACAGTTTGTGGACGCGGTAAAGCGAGTGTGATAGAATAAGGGACGCTATTCGTAATAATGGTAAATAATATGGCCAAAGCCCAACAAAATCACTATAAATTATTCACTTCCGAATCCGTAACCGAAGGGCATCCGGATAAAGTTTGCGACCAAATTTCCGATGCGGTGTATGACGAAATGTTGCGGCAGGATAAGAAGGCGCATGCCGGCATTGAATGTTTTGCAACCACCGGCCTGGTACTGGTGGGCGGGGA
>CAYHPG010000109.1:0-2308 GCA_964358625.1 uncultured Gammaproteobacteria bacterium | reverse complement strand
AGCATTCACAGAAAAGATTGTTATCCAACCGGATATTCTTATTGGCCACTCGCTTGGCGGACGCATACTCATCAAAGGAATAAGTACCGGAGTGTTGTCTGCAAAGAAAATAATACTCATTGCATCGGCGGGTGTGGCAGAGCGAAATACTTCGCGCAATTTCTTATTCGGATTTCTCGCGAAAATAGG
Organism: uncultured Gammaproteobacteria bacterium; assembly: GCA_964358625.1. Classification (GTDB taxonomy): domain Bacteria; phylum Patescibacteriota; class Patescibacteriia; order JACQSD01; family JACQSD01; genus JAUSHC01. The sequence goes on along the minus strand of CAYHPG010000109.1, from coordinate 2,119 downwards.
ACGGATTGTTACCTCGGTTCCGCCACTCAATCTTTTGAGGAGTGGACTCCGCAGGTACTTATACAAAATCACAGGAAGTGATTATCTAAATGCCGGCGCTCTGCGCGAAACATTTTTAAAAATTATTAAAGAGGACTTGAGCGCGGTTGCAAAGGCCATAACAGTTCCGACGCTCATCATCTGGGGGAGCGAGGACAGTACGACGCCGATTGGCGAAGGGAGGCGCCTCAATCAGTTCATATCCGGCTCCACGCTCCGGGTGATTGAGGGGGCGGGGCATTTCGTGCACTCCGAACGGCCGAAGGAAGTGGCGGAACTCATCCGCGAATTCTCAAAACCATGATGCAAAGATTTTTGTCGCGCTACCGCCCGCGCTACATTCGCTCGCTTATCTACATGCTTCAGGCATGCGAATACAGCATCCGCGATTATTTGGCTTGGTACGGGAGAACAAATGATTTCGGCCGTGTGGAGCGGCGTAAGACGCTCGTAAAAACTCCGAAAGTGTACGTTTTGTATGCGGGCGCCTATGTCATTGTTATTGCCGTCGTTGCTTTTGCATATTATGCAATGGCGTTTGCCGGACTTTCCGGGAGGCTTGTTGTTCTTGCGTGCACGGTTCTTCTCGCTCCGTACGTTCTCGCGTACCTCATTCTTATTCCGCTCATAGTGGTGAGGATATTGCAAATTCCTGTTGAATATGTGCTGATTGCGCAGGCGGGAAGGAAATTGGCTGGGCACAAAGGACTCAAAATTGCGATAGCGGGAAGTTTCGGCAAAACAAGCATGAGGGAGATTTTGAAAACCGTTCTTGCCGAAGGAAAGAAGGTAGCCGCACCGCCTTTTAGTTACAACACCCCGCTTGCGATTGCCAGGTTCGTTGGGGAACTCCGGGGCGATGAGGAGGTGCTGATTTTTGAGTTGGGGGAATACTATCCCGGAGATGTTGTGAGGTTATGCAAACTTATTGGCCCGCACATCGGAATTATTACGGGAGTAAACGAGGCGCACTTGGAGAAATTCGGCACGCTTGAAAAAACAGCACGTACAATCTTTGAGCTTGCAGAGTATTTAGGGAAGAAGCCCGTTTACATAAACGGTGAGAGCGAAATTGCGCGCAGGAATGCCAAGACTGCATTGAAGAACCACATTCTCTATTCGCGAGAGGGAGTTGAGGATTGCCGCATAGAAAACCCAAAATCTGATTTGCGAGGCACCTCATTCGGCTTGGTGCTGGATGATGTACAATCGCGCCCGAAGTCGGGACTGTTGGGCACCCACTCTCTCGGACCGCTCGCGGTTTCAGCTCACATCGCCTCGCGTTTGGGATTCAACAGAAAGCAGATTGATGCGGGTATAGCTAAGACCAAGGCGTTCTCGCACCGCTTGGAGCCGAAAGAAGACAAGGCCGGCGTTATCACGCTTGACGACAGCTACAACGGAAACCCCGACGGCGTGTACGCAATAATAGACTTTCTTGAATCACTGCAGGGGCATCGCCGGTGCTACGTCACCCCGGGGTTGGTGGAAATGGGTTCGCGGACCAAAGATGTGCACAAGGAAATCGGAAGAAGAATCGCGCGCGCTCGCTTGGAGAAAGTTATTCTCATTACAAACTCCGTGACCCCGTACATAGAAGAGGGGTTGCGCGAAGCCCGCTATGAGGGCGAGATTATGAGGTTTGCAGATGCTCTGGAAGCATACGCGGCACTGCCTCATTTGACAGTGAAAGGGGACGTTGTGCTTCTTCAGAACGATTGGCCAGATCAATACGCATAACATGAAAATCAAGGACTCCCCTTGATTTTATGGTATGATGGCAATATGGATAGAAAGGTCCCATTTCGTGAAGATGAGATTTATCATCTGTACACGCGGGGAGTTGAAAAGCGTACGGTATTTCACACTGACGATGAGTACGTTCGTTTTATGCTTCTCCTGTTCCTCTGCAATGATACGGAAAGTTCGCATCTTTCCGTGCTGCTCAAGCGATATCAAGGGGAACCCTTGATTCGGATTTTTGAGAAGGAAAAGCGGGAGCAGACTTTGGTGGACATCATCGCGTACGCTCTTATGCCAAACCACATCCACCTCATCTTGCGTGAGAAAAGGGAGGGTG
>CAYHPG010000108.1:0-2327 GCA_964358625.1 uncultured Gammaproteobacteria bacterium | reverse complement strand
CTGACCGCATACGCGAAGAAAAAATTGAACACGGCGATCAAAGATACCAAGAATGGGAAAACGCTTGCTGAAATTCGCGCGAAGTATTGTTAAATCTCCATGGCCGTTTGACGCATAGAATTTACATCTGCCGCTGAGCGCGATTTGCGCAAGCTTGACAGACAAGTGCGCCTGCAAGTTGTTGGTAGAGTTGAATGGCTTGCAGAGCATATTGAAACGCTTGCGCCCGTTCCATTGCATGCCGATTTTAAGGGTCTTTTCAAGTTGCGAGTCGGAGATTGGCGAGTAGCATACACGTTTGAGCCGTCCGGGACGCTCATTAAAATACGAATGATTGATCACCGAACAAAAATATACAAGCGCAACAGGTGAGTACGTAAGCTGGTGAGAAACATCGCCGACAAAATCGAAGCCGACCTGCAGTATCCGGGTGAGATAAAAGTTTTTGTCATTCGTGAGACTCGTGTGGTTGAGTACGCGAGGTAAAAAAGCGACTCAAGTATGAGCCGCGCAGTCGGTGCAAAAGATAACCTGTCTTATGGCATTGGTTCTTCTATCTTACGCGAATATACGGCATATACCGACCACCAAGCCAAATTCGTTTCTGGACAGTATCAACAATCACCGTATCCGAAACCCAGCATGATGTTCCATTGGAACTTTCGGCGCAGACATGTCGGGACATACTGAATATCATCACACCACGTGGCCATTCTTTTTTCAGGTCATCCATATCTTCGTTCGACTCAATCTTCCCGTAGATGGTCCCATATTTGTCCACATGAATCATGTCATCGTCCATTTTCATTATCTCGCGCGGAACTATTATCGCGACAACGAAAATGATAACGAACATCATTATTGGCAGCAACAAAACGACAAGTTTTTCATGGGCGGATTTTTGCATCGCTGTTCCCTTCTATAAAAGAGCCGGTCGGCTCACTGCACATATTGTGACTTCGATTTAGTTATGTTCAACTTATGTAACCTCTACTAATAACAATTATCCTAAATGGCGACTCAATAACTAGCTTCTTTGGTATCATCGCTTCATTAGTCAACTTTGTTGACTAATCATGGACCTTGCATAAAATGGCTTTATGGACTCAACAACTGGATTGGCACAAACGCTGGAACACATCGGGCTCTCCGAGAAAGAAGCGCGGGTATATCTCGCTCTCCTTTCGCTGGAAAGCGCCACGGCCTATCGGATTGCTGAGCATTGCGACGTGAAAAAACCGACTGTGTATGTGATTTTGGAGGATTTAAGGAAGAAAGGACTTGTACTCAAAATCCCGCACGCCAAAAAAGGGCTTTTTAGCGCGCGGGACATCGGCGAATATCTTCATGAGCAGGAGTCGCGCCTCAAAGCTGTCCGCTTAATGCTCCCGAAACTGCACGCGCTCGGCTCGCAAAATAAGCCCGGCGTCTTTTTCTTCACCGGATTGCAGGGTGTCGCGCAGGCGATTGACTACAAATTTGACGGCATGCGCGGGAAAACATTCCGTTCATTTTACGGGACCATGGCCAGCGCGCGCGAGGACGTCATAAAACTCTTGGATACGTGGGACCGCAAGTCCGTTGAGTCTGACATTTCATTTAATATCGTGATGGCGCGACTGGATAGCGATGAGCATCAGAAAAATCTGATTGCGCTCGCAAAACAGGAGTACGAAAGTATTAAAATACGGTTTAAGGAACAATTTGTTTACCCTCCGAATATCCATTTTGAAATTGCGGAGGATTTCGTCCGCATAGTGGATGTGGCGAACCTCAACGCAACAATCATTGACGACAAACCGACGGCAGATGCCCTGCGACAGATATTCAAGATTGTGTGGGAAAAAGGCATATAAATCGTCTGTTTAAGCCAAATATTGAGGTTTAACCTCAATATTTTGGCCCACAATGTGAGGTTCCTGATTTCTTTTCTTGAAATTAACTACAGACTACGTACTACTAACTACTGACTGCCCCATTTTGACTTATCCACATTTAGTCGCTCGAATGCTGAAATGGTCTTGACCCCGTTAGAGGCAGTGCGCGTGCTGGCAACCGTGAATTGCACAAGAATTTATCACTGCATGTACCTTACTCTAACGAAAAGGGTTTATCCACAATATGCGCACGCGGGCCTCTAACGGGGTTGACAGGCCGAAAATAGGGCTCAAAATGGTACGCAAGGCTAAACGCATGGCTTTGCCATGCGCCGCCCGTGCGCCTCCGGCGCTTTAAGGTCGAACGCAAATTATTCTTATTAATAAACAAAATTGAAAGCGTGTCGCGCTTCAAAGGACGTTAGCGCGACATGATTTCGCAAAATCATA
>CAYHPG010000107.1:0-2333 GCA_964358625.1 uncultured Gammaproteobacteria bacterium | reverse complement strand
GCCTCCATGGTGGCTCTTTTGGCTGTGCCATTTATTTGGTTCATGCTCAAACACGGGTGCCCCTTGAAAATGCATGGGGCACCCTTGTAACTACCGACGAATAAGCGCTAAAAGTTCTGCTGTTTTTTGTTTCATGAGTTCTTCGGTTTTTGCTTCGAGGTTCAAGCGCAACAGCGGCTCCGTGTTTGACGAACGGATATTAAAACGCCACTCGGGATATTCCACAGAGAGCCCGTCAATCTTTTCAATTTTTCCGTCGTGATATCGCTCCTCTGCAAGCGCCATAATTTTTGCCGCATCAGTGACTTTTGAATTTACTTCGCCTGATGTTGGATACTTTTTTCTATAAACATCCGCAATAGAAGAAAGTGGCTGGTTGCTTTTCGCCAAAATATCAAGCATGAGAAGAAACGGAACCATACCCGAATCCACACCAAAAAAATCACGGAAATAATAGTGCCCGCTGTTCTCGCCGGCAAAAAGCGCATGCTCTTTACGCATGCGATCTTTAATGAACGAATGCCCGGGCTTCATCATAATCGGTTTCCCGCCGCAGCGTTTGATTGTATCAAAGCTCGCCCATGTTTGCCGAACATCGTAAATGACCGGCTCTCCGGAATGCGTTTTCAAAAGATACTCCGCAAGAATACACAGCGTGTAATAGCCATCCACAAAACCTCCCTTTTCATCGTAAAAGAAACAGCGATCCGCATCGGCATCCCACGTGACACCAAAATCGAATTGCCCCTCACGCATCACCTGCACGGTTTCTTCGCGCCGTTCGGCAATAAGCGGATCCGGCTTCCCTTTTGGGAATGCGCCGTTTGGTTCAAAGTCGAGTGGCGTTATGCTCATAGGAAGTTTTCCTCGCGCAATGAGGCGTTCAAGTACGCGTCCTGCCATGCCAAAATTCGCGTTCGCGACAATGCGGAAGGGCTTCATCGCGTCCACATCCACAAAATTTTTCAAAAGATAATCAATGTAATCATCGAGAACATCCTTCAAATGAATGCTGAATGCTGAATGCTGAATGCTGAATTCATCTTTTATCTTCAATGCAATATCGCGAATAGCAAACAACCCTGTGTCTGATGAAATAGCTTGCGCGCCTTTTTGTACGAATTTCAACCCATTGTATTGCCCTTCATTATGCGAAGCGGAAATCATGACGCCTGCATCATACCCATAAAATGCAACAGCAAAATACAGCATCTCGGTTGTAACCATGCCGATATCAATGATTGTCGCTCCTTCTTCAGAAATTCCTTGTGTGAGTGCCGCAAAAAGCGCCGGCCCGGATAAACGAACATCGCGCGCGACCACAATTTTTTTTCCTTTCCCAAGATACTGCACGAGTGCGCGACCGATACGATACACTGCATCCTCATTAATGGTGTCCGGATAAATACCGCGCGCATCGTAGGCTTTAAAAAGAGATGGATGTATTGGAGTCATGATTGTTTTTGCTGATGAATGCTTAACGTGCGAAGAAGCGTCATGATTCCGCCAAGCCCCCAGAGCGTTGCAAGAACAGTTACGATGAACCCAACCATTGGCAAGCTTTCAACAATGGCAAGAAGCAGTGTTCCCAAAAGTAACACGACAACCAATGATTGCATTTTGCGTTTTCGATCAAATCGTGAAAGCACCATAAAACCAAGAGTGAGCCCCACAAATACCCGAGCGCTGTAGACGACGATCATCCAAAGCGCTCCAATCATCATCGCAAGCGGAATGCCAATCACCGTGAACGCAAGCAATACGGCAACGATCGGCGGAAGAATAAGAAATCCAAGTCCCCACAACAATTGATTCCATGGTTTTGTATTCATAATGGAAGCAATCACGAGTGACGGCCTCGGAAGAAGATGAATAAACACCAACCCAATGAGCAACAGACTGAAGAAGGAAATAATGCGACTAAAAAGAACATCGCCCGTTGTGTCGGTTTGCCAAAGCGCATCATGCCGTTCAATGGGCGTATGCAAAAGAGCTCCTGAATCGACAATGGGCGCTTTGCTGGCGTAGAGCGTGACTGGCCCTTTGATCACTGCACCCTTTTGTATCGTTGTTTCTCCAGAATAAAGAAGCGCTATCTGTGTTGCGCCGTCAATCGTACTCGCAATCGCAATGGATTGACCAACAAAGGAAAGATTACCGGCAATGCGCGCATCAGAAGCAAGCATGAGTGTTCGTGCTGCGATACTTACATTTTTTCCGATAGCTCCATGAAGCCGCACGACGTCTCCAATAACACGAACACTTCCTTTCACCGTACCGATAATAGTAACATTGCCCCCAAGTACAAGCACATCACCGTGCATAGGCCCGCG
>CAYHPG010000106.1:0-2368 GCA_964358625.1 uncultured Gammaproteobacteria bacterium | reverse complement strand
CATGAATATATCACATTATTCATCTTTGGGATTCATGACTTTATTTCCCAGTATTGTTAGTAATTCTGTGCAACATACGACCTTCTCTAACCCTTTTGCTTACGACCCGATGTCTCCTTCCGTTGCCTCTATTGAGCCCTGTATACGTAGGAGTTAACGAGTCACAATTCGGGCACAGCAGACGTAAATTACTTTCAATATTGTTGCGCCAGTTGCCATCTATATGGTCTGCAACGAGCGGTACTTCTTTTGTCTTTTGATTTGTCTCCGACCATCCGCATAAACAACATTTGTTACCAAATTTCCTTCGTAAATACTTCTTAATGTGCACAGAAACCGTGCCGATAGTTTGTAAACCTTTTACCTCGCCAGCCTGCCATTTCTTTATATACGCTTGCCGCTGATATTCGAGTTGGCACGCGTTGCTACAGTATTTGTAATAAGAACGATACGGTTCTTTCCCACAATGAAGACACGGTGGCCTGGATTTTTTCTGCATCGTTGTAAGTGTACCACTCCTTTATTCTGATAGTGGTCTGCAGTTGTGGAAAACCAGGTGATTATCCTTCAACTATCCGGTAGCAGTGATGAGAACATCATCACCAAACGTCTTCAACGACACTCTTTTGAACCGCAACGCCTGCACGATTGTCGCGACTCCCTTTCCGCCGATGGAATGTGCGTCCGTCCCTCCCACCAAGAGCGGCGCGCAAAAGATGTATGCTTTGTCCGCAATTTTGGCGTCAATAAAACTGCCGAGTACTTCTCCCCCGCCCTCTACAAAAACACTTATGATTTCTTGCTTCCGCAATTCGGCAAGAAGCTTGCGGATGGGGACGTGCGCACCTTTGAACGTTAGAACGCGTATGCCCCGTTTCTCCAGGTTCTTTATTTGTGATTTTGGAGTGCCAGCGGTCGTCGCAATAATGACATTCGTATCGCGAAGCACCTTTGCATGCGGTGGAATGCGAAGATGCGAATCCACGATGATGCGCAGGGGGTCTTTCTTCCCCTTCATACGCGCTCCTAGGTGAGGATTGTCGCGAATGACGGTATTCACACCAACAAGTATCGCTTGATGCGCACCCCGTAAGTCTCGTGCAAACCTCCTCGCCTCCTTGCCCGTAATCCATTTTGAGTCGCCCGTTCGTGAAGCAAGTTTCCCGTCCAAACTCATCGCGAATTTGAGGGCGACGAACGGACGCCTTTTTTCATGAAATACAAAAAAAGCTTCGTTAAGAGCGCGCGCTTCCGCTTTTCTCGCTCCGGTGGAGACTTTTATGCCAAACTGTTTCAGACGGGTAATCCCACGACCCTGCACCTGCGGGTTCGGATCAATCGCGGAACAGACCACTCTTTTAATTCCCGCGTTGATTATCGCTTCCGTGCACGGCGGCGGCTTCCCGAAATGCGAGCAGGGCTCAAGATTGACGTAGAGGGTTGCGCCGCGAGCATTTCGGCCGGCACCGGCGAGCGCCTCAATCTCCGCATGCGCGCCGCCCGCTTTCCTGTGGTATCCGCGCCCGATGATTTTCCCCTCTCTTACGATGACAGCGCCGACCATCGGATTCGGATTCGTCCAACCAACACCCATGGCCCCAAGTTTCAGAGCTTCGTCCATGAACATTTCGTCTCGTGCGCGGATGTTGTTCATAATGAGTTATATCTTCTTCAGCTGATGGCCCATTTTCTTTTTCTTCGCCCTAAGATATGCGGCGTTGACTTCGTTGTGAGAAATTTCCAACGGCACCCGCTCCGCGATTTTTATGCCGAATGAAAAAAGCTGTTTCTCCTTCTCGGGATTATTGGTCAATAGCCTGATTTTAGCGGCGCCCAGATCTTTTAGTATGAGCGCTGCGGCTTCGTAATCACGCGCATCCGCAGAAAATCCGAGCGCGTGATTTGCGTCTACCGTGTCGTACCCTTCGTCCTGAAGCGCATACGCTTTAATCTTATTCCCCAGTCCGATTCCGCGTCCCTCCTGATTGAGGTATACGATGATGCCGCGTCCCTCTTTTGCAATCAATGCCATGCTTGCGTGCAACTGCTCTTGGCAATCGCACCGGAGAGAACCGAATGTGTCTCCCGTGAGGCACTGTGAGTGCACTCTTACGAGTGCCGGTTTTTTTCCAATGGTGCCGTGTACGAGTGCGACCTGCTCCAAATCGTCGGAAGTGGTTGTGTAGACGATAATACGAAATGTCCCGTGCCGCGTGGGAAACGCAGACTCCGAGAACCGCGCCACTCCGTGCGGAGACGGAAGCAGGGGGAGAGGACGCGCGCGCAGGTACCGCACGATATCTTTTATCGCAATAATCTTTATGTTAAGCTCCCGCGAGAATTTCCTGATTTCGGCGCCTTTTGCCAT
>CAYHPG010000105.1:0-2393 GCA_964358625.1 uncultured Gammaproteobacteria bacterium | reverse complement strand
GGGTGGCTTTTTTTCCTTCTCGTTTTTCCATTTTTTTCCGCACTTCGTCAGCGTGTCCATTTTGACAATGTCCTTTCTATTCTTTTTGCCGCAACGTTCGCTCTTGCATTAAAAGCGCTTGTTATTCTTTTTATTTATTCGCATGATCCCTTGGGCGGCGTCTTTCTTCCGGTGTATCGGTGGGTGCGCACGACAGGGGTAGGGGAGATCACGACAATAGCCCCAACATTTGCTCGCATATTTTTTCAGAGCCAGATCTATACGCTTATCGCTTTTTTTCTTCTCTTTGTCCAAAAACAAAAAAAAATCAGCATTCAGCATTCAGCATTCAGCATTATTTTTTTCTCTTCCATCATTCTTTCGCTCTCTCGCAGCTTTTGGCTTGCCAGCATTGTGACACTTTGCATCGCACTTCTTTCTCTTCGGCAATGGAAAAAGATCGTTGAAATTTTGGCGGTCGGCATTGCCGGTTTTTTTCTTATTGTTGCTGTCGTGAATTTTCCGTATCCACGAACCCAAGGTGGGTCACTTGCGAGTCTTATCGAGGATCGCGCGACCGAGACGCAAGAAGCGGGTATTGGAAGTCGGTGGAGTCTCTTGCCTCCGCTTTTTGATACGATCCGTGCGCATTGGTTTTTGGGCGCTGGTTTTGGTGCAACCGTGACGTACAAATCGAGCGATCCGAGAATCGTGGAATCGAGCGCTCGCGGCAATAATTTTTACACGACATATGCGTTTGAGTGGGGGTATCTGGATCTGTGGTTGAAGTTTGGCTTTCTTGGGATAATGATGTACGGTGTCTTGCTTTGGAAAATAGGAAGGGGGCTTTTTCAACATTTCAATAGTGGATTATTTTTCGGTTTTATCGCGCTGCTTCTCACAAATATTTTTAGCCCCTATTTGAATCATCCGCTCGGCATTGGGATTCTTCTGCTCTGTATGCTTTTTCCGTTTTTGGAGGCCTCGCACGAAAAGAGTAGAAGTGTGATATAATAGCTGTGGATAAAGTTTAATCACTTTTAATTTTTATACGCCTATGGCAGACTTTTTAGTAGTGATTACTGATAGCGTTGGGTTCGCTTTCAGCAATCTATGGGAGAGTTTTCTTCTCTTTTTGCCCGACTTTGTCGGCGCAATCGTCGTTCTTATTCTTGGTTGGCTTATTGCCGCAGCGCTTGGGCGGCTTGCCCACCGTTTAATAGTCCTTCTCAAAATTGATCGCGCAGTGGAGGCGCTTCGCATCGCGGAAGTCTTTGAGCGAGCAGGAGTCAATTTGAATGCGCCTGCGCTTTTTGGATGGTTGGTAAAATGGTTTCTCCTTGTGGTGACCTTCCTTGCAGCGGCCGATGTCATGCAATGGACGCAGTTATCTGAATTTTTGAGCACGGTCGTTTCGTACCTCCCGAACGTTATCATTGCAGCAGCGATTTTCCTCGTTGGGACGCTTGTTGCGAATTTTGTTTCGCAAATTGTGCATCGCTCGGTTGAGGCGACCAAATTGGCAAACGCAGATTTTTTTTCTGGAATTGCAAAGTGGGCGCTGCTTGTCTTCACCTTTCTTGCAGCGTTGAACCAGTTGCAAATTGCCGAGGAACTTATTCAGAGCTTGTTTACGGCATTTGTCGCGATGCTCGCGATTGCCGGTGGGCTTGCATTTGGTCTTGGCGGCAAAGAACACGCAGCACGCGTCCTTGATCATCTCCGTAAAGATCTCTCCTCGCACAAATAGATAGCATTGAAAGAAAATCCTTCGATAACACGCGGAGGATTTTCTATTTGGTCGCAACATGATACGATGCAAGCATGTCTTCCCATAAGCCAGTATTCATCTATCGTTGTCTTGAGATCATCCCCGCGCTCTTTGTTTGGACAACGCTTATTGGATCAATTGTTCTCTCATTTAAGGCGCCAATAATTGCGCTATATAGTATTATTGCTTTTGACCTTTATTGGTTGCTTCGGGTGATGTATTTTGTTTTTTACCTTCTTGTTGCATGGCGTCGTTATCGTGAACATGCGTCTATCGCGTGGGATGAACGTCTTCGCGCGTCGGCGCTTCCTTGGCAGACGATCGTGCATTGCATTTTTTTACCGACGTATAAAGAGCCGATCACCGTTATTCGCAAAACGCTCGAGGCGCTTTCGTCCGTTCGGTATGATACGAAACGCTTTTGTATTATTCTTGCGGGAGAAGAACGCGATCGCGAACATTTTTTAAAAATTTCAGAAATACTTCGGCATGAGTTTACGGGTGTATTTTTTGATTTTCTTGTGACGCTCCATCCAATGAATCTTCCCGAGGAAGTTCCAGGAAAAGGATCGAATTTGCATTACGCAGGGAAAAAGGTGCAAGAATACATTGCCGCGAAACATATTCCTTATAGTTCGTGTGT
>CAYHPG010000104.1:0-2454 GCA_964358625.1 uncultured Gammaproteobacteria bacterium | reverse complement strand
TAGAATTGCTCACCTCGGCATCAAGCACAACGATGTCTGGAAACTGAGGAAAAAGACGAACAAGGGCATTGCCATATGCTTTCCGTGTCGCGACGGATTTATCTTTTGAATAAAAAAGCTCCGCAGCCATTACTCCGGCAATGTGCTGCACAATACGCTGTTCCGGTTGCGCAATCGTTCCGCGAAGCGCAGTGTCAATAGCGCCAAGCTCCTCTAATGCTTTCGCCAATTCTTCTTTCGATAATGGTTTTCCGTGCCATCCATCACGATTTTCAATAAAAGACACGCCCTTCCCTTTTACCGTCTTCGCAATGATCATCACTGGACGATCCCTGACCATTTGTGCTTGCTCATACGCGCTACGAACCGCCGCAATATCATGTCCGTCCACAATGATCGTTTCCCAACCGAATGTAGCAACGCGTTTTGCGTATGCGGCGCAATCATGGCCATACATTGTTTCGCCGCGCTGTCCTAACCGATTCACATCAAGAATCCCAACAAGGTTATCGAGTTTGTACTGCACAGCGATTTGCATTGCTTCCCACACTGATCCTTCTGCCATTTCACTGTCTCCCAACAGCACATAGGTGCGATATGAAAAATAGTCAATATATTTCGCATTCAATGCCATGCCAACGCCAATAGATAATCCCTGCCCCAATGATCCTGTAGGCGCTTCTGTATAGGGAAAAGCCATTGATGGGTGCCCTTCAAGACGACTTCCAAACTTTCGCAACGTCATGAGTTCATCTACGGGGATCGCTCCCGCAGCTGCCCAGAGCGCATAAAAAAGCGGCGCAGCGTGCCCCTTTGAAAATATAAGGCGATCGTTATTGCAATATACGGGGTTGGTAATATCGAATCGAAAAAAATCCGCAAAAAATAAAACAGTCATAAGATCCGTCGCCGATAACGAAGACGTCGGATGTCCTGATCGCGCTTCCGTTGTTGCTGTAAGAATAAAATAACGAATCAGTATAGAAAGTCTTGCTAGTAGATCAAGAGTGGAAGACATAAAATTCCTTTGCTATTTCTATCGATAATTAAGAAAGTTCCATGCTGTATAAATAGATTTTTCCCCGTCGAACTCATAAAGGTTCATAATCGAACACGAAAATTATTTTGATATCGTTGGCGAAGATTTGCCAATGTAAACTCATGAGTTTGTGTTCCCAGCTTCTCAACCGTATACACCGAGACAAGTGAAGCGAAGCGACCAACTCTGTCTAATGACCATTCGCGAAGCAACCCATAAATAAACCCCGCGCGATACGCATCGCCCGCACCAGTAGGATCTACCACTTGCTTCGGTTTCGCGACCGGAATACGAATTTTTATAACCCCTCCTCTACCTCCCCTTATTTTAAGAGGAGGGACGAATCGCTCAATAACGGATCCACGTTCTCCAAGTGTCGTCACGAGTATTTCAACTCTTTTCAACATATCGCTCTTTGTGAGTTCAGTCTTCTTCTGCATCAACGCGAGTTCATAATCATTCAGAATAAGCGCTCTTGCTCCTGTTAAACCAGCAATCAAATCATTTTTTGAAATTATGGGAATTTGTTGTCCGGGATCGTAGATATACGGCACACCATATTTTTTATAAAGCTTCGGCAATGCGCGCATATCATCCATATTCCCCGGAGAAACTATTGCGATGCTCGCCTTCTTTAACAAGGGGCACTCTTTTCTTACAAGGGTGCCCCTTGTAGTCATCGCCCCGGGATAAAATGCGCTGATTTGGTTATCACCCTTATCGGTCATGATGTAGGCGCTCGCCGTCGGTATGTCTCGACGTTGCTCGACAAATGAAATATTGATATTATTTTTCACTTGCCACTTGCGATATGGGCCATAATCATTCCCCGCACTTCCAAGGACAACCGGCTTTTCTCCAAGAAGCGCAAGATTGTATGCGATATTTCCCGCGGTACCACCAAAATGTTCCTGCATCGTCGGAATAAAAAAACTCACCGAGATTTGATGCAGTTTTTCCGGCAACAAATGATCCCGGAAGTACCCGGGGAAATTCATAATGCGATCATACGCAAGTGAACCGGAAACGAGGATCATTGCAAAAAATATTCAAGATAATTGTCTTGATGCAAGGTAAGAAATGATGCTGAAGGATAAGTGGCGTTCCACAGTGACGGCGGAGAAACATTTTTTGCCGACCACTTACATTCAATCGCCGTAAGCACGCCATTGGACTCTTTCACAATATCAATCTCCTGTCCGTTATGTGTCCTCCAAAAATAAAAAGTGTCAGGTAATCCTTCAATAACACTTTTCTTCATTAGCTCCATGAAAATAAAATTCTCCCAGAGCGCACCGACATCGTTGCGAAGCGTCACATCGTTGAATTGCGCAATGACCGCGTTTCGCACGCCATTGTCGAGAAAATAATATTTCGCTTTTTTAGATATTTCCACACGCAAATTTCGGCTAAAC
>CAYHPG010000103.1:0-2464 GCA_964358625.1 uncultured Gammaproteobacteria bacterium | reverse complement strand
TGAAGCAAAAAACAAAGGCAGAAGCATATACGCTTATCGCAGAGAGTCGCGAGGCATTACGTAAAGCACGCTTTTCTGTTGGGCAAAAACAACTCAAAAATCTTCGAACGATCCGTACACTGAAGAAAACGATTGCGCGTGCCTTAACCCATGCATTGCATATATAATATGAGTCTGTAGAAAAAGTCATTTATTCTTCGAGCGGAGTCCGCCAACTGGCGGACGAAGTCGAGAAGTAAGCCACATTGTAGCTTCTCGACTACGCTCGAAGACTAAAATTTGTCTTTTTTCTACGCTCTCAATATGACAACGCCTACACAAAAAAATCAGCGATTATTTGAAGGGACGGTCGTCCGTGATGCAATGGACAAGACGATTGTTGTACGCGTTGATCGTATTGTCGTGCATCCAAAATACAAGAAACGATATCGAGTGAGTAAACGGTATAAGGTTCATGATGAGAAGAATGAACACAAGGTCGGCGAGAAGGTGCAGTTTGTTGAGTGTCGTCCGTTATCAAAAGAAAAGCGCTGGCGCGTTTTTGAAGCATAAAACGATATGATCCAACATCGATCAATGCTCATCCCTGCAGACCCCGCACCAAGGCTTTCGCATTGGTACGGGGCGAGACGTGGTTCTGTACTCGCTGATTCAATTAAATTCACTGTATGATTCAACATCGCAGTATGCTCGTTCCCGCAGATAATACCGGAGCAAAAAAGCTTCAGTGTATTCTTGTGCAAGGGCGAAGCACACGGAAGCGCTACGCACGCATTGGCGATGTGATTACCGCCGTTGTGAAAGAAGCAGTTCCACATAGCGCAGTAAAAAAGAGCGACGTTGTTCATGCCGTCATCGTGCGAACACGAAAAGAACATCGTCGTCCTGATGGAACCTATATTCGTTTTGATGATAATGCGGCGGTGATTATTGATCCGAAAAGTAAAGACCCGAAAGGTACTCGTATTTTTGGCCCCATTGCGCGTGAATTACGCACGGGAGGATTTACAAAAATTATTTCTTTAGCGCCAGAGGTGTTGTAACTATTTCGACATTTCGATATATCGATATATGAAAATAAGAAAAGGCGATACGGTACGAATGATGACAGGAAAAGATCACGGAAAAACCGGGAAGGTGCTTCGTGTTATTTTGAAAAGTGACCGTTGCGTCGTTGAAGGTTTGAATATATTGACGAAGCACCAACGTCCGCGTCGTGAAGGAGAGAAGGGGCAGAAGATCAAATTTCCTCGCTCTGTTCCGGTAGCGAACGTCATGCTTGTTTGCACGAAATGTGCGCGACCGACACGCGTGGGATACCAGATGATTGATAACGGGAAAAAGAAAGTTCGATCGTGTAAAAAATGTAAAGAATTGATTGATTAAACACTTTTATGTCTTTGCGAGAAACATATACAACGCAGATTGTCCCAAAATTGAAAGATGCGCTTGGCATAAAAAATGTTCTTGCCGTGCCGCGGATGATTCGTGTTGTGGTGAATGTTGGCGTCGGGAAACATTTTCGTGATGAAAAGGATATTGATTATATTGAGAAAACTATGACGCGTATTGTAGGGCAGAAACCGATTCGAGCAAAAGCAAAAAAGTCAATTTCGAGTTTTAAGGTGCGGCAGGGAATGGTGGTTGGGCTCGTCGCGACGCTCCATGGGAAACGGATGTATGATTTTGTAGAGAAGCTTGTCCATGTTGCCTTGCCGCGTGTTCGTGATTTTCGTGGACTTGATATGAAATCAGTCGATAGTCATGGTAACTTCACTATTGGGTTTAAAGAACATATTGCATTTCCAGAAATTCGTTCTGATGAAGTTGAGCGTATTCATGGGCTTGAAGTGACCATTGTAACGAACGCGAAAACACGAGAACGTGGATGCGCATTTTTTAAAGCGCTGGGTTTTCCTTTTAAAACATAAAGGCTATGGCAACAAAAGGACAAAAGATAAAATCAGCAAGTAAGCCGAAATTTAGTACTCGCATTGTACGTCGATGTTGGCGCTGTGGTCGCAAGCGTGGGTATCTTCGAGCTTTTAATATGTGTAGAATCTGCTTTCGTGAGCTCGCAACGAAAGGAGAGATGCCTGGAATACGAAGAGCGAGTTGGTAACTGGTTTTGTCCACGAACCGCAGGTGAGTGATTACAAAACCGTTACCCCGCCTTCTATGCATATGAAAATAATTCCATACGAAAAACAACAAGTATCACGTACTCAAAAGCACAGACAATCATCAACGTGCTTAGAGGGCGGGGTGCTCATTATTGCAGCAATTCATGCTGCGTTGATACTTGCCTTCATTGGCAATAATGGCATATGATGACCGATCCAATAGCAGACATGCTCACCCGTATACGGAATGCATTCGGAGCGCAAAAACAAAGCGTTGATATTCCGCATTCCAAAATGAAATATGCGCTCGCGGCAATCCTTGTTCGTGAGGGATATTTTGA
>CAYHPG010000102.1:0-2524 GCA_964358625.1 uncultured Gammaproteobacteria bacterium | reverse complement strand
CCACTTCTTCTCCGGCAATGGGAATCCGCCCGTCGTCGTTTATAACCGTAAGCGCAACTTCAGCAAGCGCCGTGCGAGAGCGCTTTCCTGATCCGGCAAAAATAACATCCTCGGATTTTTTTCCACGTACGGCTTTAACGCTTTGTTCGCCCAAAACCCAGCGTACCGCGTCAGCGATATTACTTTTGCCGCTTCCGTTGGGGCCGACGATGCCGATGGTCGGAAGTCGTCCGTTCGAGTACGGGGGGAGAAATTCCAGAAGGGTTTTGTCCGCAAAGGATTTGAAGCCGTGGATAAGAATTTGTTTGAGATACATACCGCAAAAATATTATGCCAATCTACAAATTTCATGCAAATCTACAAATTGCGAATTTGTAATTCGTTGATTGGCATTACATTCGCATATTGGCATCATATTGGTTACTATTGTACCTGCCCTTGACCGGATTGTGAAGTGGATGTAGTATAAGTCGTTATGATGACCCGTTACCAGGCCGAAGAAATCCTTGCCAAATTCAAGAGCGCCAGGCTGGTGGGCCTGGCGATGCATCGCGAGCCTGATGCGGATTCTATGGGTTCTGCCGCCGCATTCGCAGCATTTCTTGACGCGCAGGAGATACCGCACCGTTTTTACTGTATAAGCGGGATGCCCCGGGATGGGCATTTTTTCGGCATTGATAAAGCGAATTTTATAGGGCCTGACGAGCTTGCGCCCTCCCCGTTTGATTATATTTGCACCTTTGACGCCGGAGACTTGGCATATGTGGGATTGGGCGTCATGGCGCGGGATCCTTCGGCTTCGCCTCAGGATGATTATAAATGGCCGCGGCCATTTATAATCAATTTTGATCACCATGCCACCAATACGCGGTTTGGAAATATAAATGTAGTGGATACCGAGTGCACATCAACAACTGAACTTATTTATGGGTTTTTTAAAATTATAAAGTGGCCAATCTCCGCCCGCACCGCCGGGTATCTTTTGTCCGGACTTTTGAACGATACTGATCAATTTTTCAATCCGGCCACTAACGCTTCTTCCTTGACGATGGCCAGCGAACTTCTTGGGCGCGGCGTTACACTTTCCGCGATTCGAGGATTTTTGTTTGAGCGCCGAGGGATTAAGGCGTTGAAATTTATCGGCCAGGTGCTAGCGCGCCTGCGGTTAAATTCAACCTTGGGCATCGCGGTTACTTATATTGATGAACATGATTTTGAGCAATATGAAATTCGCGACGAGGATCTGGAGGGGATTGCCAATGTGTTAAACGCGGTCGGGGAAGCAAAAGCGACCCTGTTATTGCAATCTCGGGGGGGCATGGTAAAAGGAAGCTTCAGGACTACGCGTGATGATATTGATGTGGGGCGCATGGCTATGAGTTTTGGGGGCGGCGGACATCGCAAGGCGGCGGGATTCCGGATCAAGGGCGCTTTACAAATTGAGGGTGACAGTGTTAGACTTGTATAAGTCGTATAAGTCTAATAAGCCCTATAGATCGTATGTCAATTGAACCAAAGTCTCAAATTCTCATTCCTACCGTGATCGAAAAAGAAGGGTACGGCGAGCGCGCGTACGATATTTATTCACGCCTGCTAAAGGATCGCATTATTTTTTTGGGCGACGCGATTTCGGATCATCTGGCGAATAGCGTAATTGCCCAACTGTTATTTTTGGAAAGTCAGGACAAGGAAAAAGATATTAAGCTTTACATTAATACGCCGGGCGGATCAGTAACGGCCGGTCTCGCGATCTACGATACGATGCAATACATTAACCCGGATGTTTCCACAATTTGCGTCGGTCTTGCGGCCTCCATGGGTGCGGTACTTTTAGTCGGAGGCGCCAAAGGAAAGCGATTTTCACTTCCCAATTCGGAAATTTTAATTCACCAAGTGATGGGCGGGGCCGAAGGGCAGGCCATTGATATAAAAATTCGTGCCGAGCGTATTATTAGAGTGCGCGACAGGTTGAATCAGATCCTTGCAACCCATACGGGACAGCCTTTGGAAAAAATAGAAAAGGATACGGATCGGGATTATTTTATGACCGCACAAGAAGCGGTCGCGTACGGTCTTATCGATAAAATCATAAAACAGTAGACTGCTTGATGCGAGCAGGTTGACATGAATGGGTGATTGTGTTATAGTGAGTGTTATAGTGACATGATTGTTTAATCGTAAATAGGGCGTATTTATATATGGCCGAACGTATTTATCGGGTTCCACCAGAGGAATCAGTGATAGTCGGTAAACCGGATCAAAATGTAACAACCGGAGACATTACGCGGGAAGTACGCCGGCCTTCGATTTTGGATTTAAAGGAAGCCAAAGAAGCTACTGATTTGGTTGGCGTATTAGATTATATTCAGCGACAGCGGAGCGATCTGGAGCCGTATGTAAATCGCTTGCGCAGGCAATTTAAAGCACTGGCCGAGCGGGTAGAACAAAGACCGGGAAGAGAAGGCGCTCCAGCGCCAGAGACAGTGCGCGAAGAGTTGAAAGCTTGGGTGGCGTTTGGTCGTCA
>CAYHPG010000101.1:0-2625 GCA_964358625.1 uncultured Gammaproteobacteria bacterium | reverse complement strand
ATCACGACGCTCTTACGATCTTACGATTTTAGTATAAATCGAAAATTTCTACGAACAACAAGTTACAACATCCATGGAAACACTCCCCGCACTGATTGAGCCGCTCCTTATTGTTGTTCTGGGACTTGGCGTTGCGGGCTTGGCGGTCGCCATCATCATGCCGATGTACTCCCTTGCTCAACAATTTTAGCTCGATCCTAATATCCGAATGAATCCGAATTCCCCAAATAACGTATGAAGCAGATTATCGAAAAAAAGCTTTCATACATCATTACAGGGCTTTGTTTCAAAGTACACAATGAACTCGGTCGTTTTTGCAAGGAACGCCAATATGCAGATCGTCTTGAACAGCTTCTGCGAGAACAAAAAATATCATACAAAAGAGAATTTGCAATTGCGAAAAAAGACGTGCCAAAGGGAAATTGTGTTGATTTTTTTATCGAGGAAAAAATAATTGTAGAACTCAAAGCAAAGCAATTACATCTGAAAGAAGATTATTACCAACTACAGCGCTATCTGCATTGCGCAGATATCGAACTTGGTTTACTGATTAACTTCCGAGATAAATATCTGAAACCAAAACGCGTGCTCAATGCGGCATATTCGGGGTATTCGGGTTCATTAGGGGATTCGGATCGAGTCAAAGGTTTTAGTCTCATTGAACTCACGATCACGATCGCCATCATCGGCGTTCTTGGTATGGGGCTTTGGAATGCATGGGTGATCGGCCTCCAAGTCACGACAGAAAAACGCGCAGAAGTCACGGCAACCGCGATCGCGACAGAACAGGTTGAGCGCATGAAAACGATCCCCTACGCAGGGCTCGGAACTGTTGGGGGGATTCCTGCGGGCTCCATTCCCCGTGAAACAACGATTGCGCGCAACGGCATCACCTACACGGTACAAACCGCTGTTTTTTATATTGACGATTCGTTCGATGGAAAAACGCCGCAAGATTCCATTCCCACGGATTATAAACGCATCCGCGTCACCGTGCTCTGGAGCGGCAAATTTGGCGTAAGCCCCGTTGTCCTGATGACCGATGCCGCGCCAAAGGGACTTGAAACAAACACCGGCGGAGGCACGCTTATTCTCCGTATTGCAGATGCTGCGCGAGCGCCGATCCCTGATGCAATAGTCACGATAAAAAATGCCGCAGTCACCCCGCCGATTGATACCGTGTTAACAACCGACGCCAATGGACAGCTCATGATCCCCGGAGCGCCCGTATCACACGAAGGGTATGATGTAACCGTGACAAAAACCGACTACTCAAGCGACGGAACCATACGCGCCGCAGTAGGAATAAACCCAAGTCCAACGCGACCTCCGCTTTCCGTTACCGAAGGACAAACGACGGAAGCGGGATTTTTTATCGACCGTCTTGCCATGCTTACGGTTTCGACCGTTGACAACCGAGGAAGTCAAGAATGGTGGCGATCACAATGGCAATACCGTATGAACATCACGCTCACGAACGATGGCGCAACGGACGCCATTGCTGGCGCTCCCGTGCGCATTGACCTTGACCATGCGGCTCTTGTCCGCGAAGGAAAATCACTCGCAAGCGGTGATGACGTGCGCATTGTCTTTTTTAACGGCACATACTTTGAAGAACTCGATCGCATCGCGACGACACCATGGAATACTGCAAACACCCGCGTATGGTTTGCGACACGCCGCGCAATCGCACGGAACGCAGACGACGACGCGTACGGACTGTACTATGGCAATGCCGCTGCGCTCGCGCCACGCGCGTCGCCAAGCCGCATCTTCCCTCCCCCGCTTGATGCCGATACGGTTGGCCTCTGGCGCTTCGATGACGCAAGCGGCGTAACAACGCGCGACGCTTCTCCCTTTGGGCATCACGGCGACGTGCGGTTCCAAAATCCTGCAACCGCATGGGTTGACGGAAAATTTGGTTCTGCGCTTGCGTTCAATGGTGTAACACCGGACCATGTGCGTGTTGCGCCAACAACGCCATTAAACACGCTCGCGCGCATGACAGCGGAAGCGTGGGTACTGCCAACCGCGCTCGGCGGCAATAAAGCGATTGCCTCAAAAGCAACAAACCGCGCGGGCGAGGGGTCGTTTTATACATACCTGTACTATGCAAACTTCTGTCTTTCTCTCGTAAACGTGGGCACGCTCTGCGGCCCCGGTGTGCAATTGAATGAATGGAATCACGTGGCAGGGACATTCGATGGAACGTTTATTCGCGTGTATGTGAACGGCGTGCTTTCGGCAACGCAGGAAAAACCCGGCTCTCTGACACAAGGGCAAATGATTGAACTTGTCTTTGGAAAAACTGCAGTGAATAATTGGGATCTCTTCAGTGGCGTGATTGATACCGTCGCGATCTCTCGTATCGCGCGCACGGATTTTTCATACGGGAAACCGACGAGCATCAGCGTAGAAATAAGCACCGAGCGTAATTATCAGCAACCTAATGCGATTCCAAATGTCACGCTCACCATGACGAGCACAAAAACGGTTGGAAATGATGACACGGGAAAACCTATTCCAAAATTTATGATCACCAAAACGACAAACGGAAGCGGCGTACTCCTCTTTCCTGCACTTGAATGGGATACGTATGCAATAAGCATAAACGGCGCCGCAACA
>CAYHPG010000100.1:0-2629 GCA_964358625.1 uncultured Gammaproteobacteria bacterium | reverse complement strand
AATAAAAAATCCGGCGATCGATGGAATAAAAATGCCTAAAAAATCGCCGGTCGCCGAAAGAAGGCTTACTTCTTTTGCGCGGTTCTTCCGATCCGTAAACTTCGCAAAATCCACATGATACGGCACCCAGTACAAGAGACGATAAATGGTGGCGACGAGAATAGAAAGTGTGAGCAACGGCACCGCGTTTTCAGGACGCACGAAATACACCACAAGATAAAACAAAGCGCCAAAGAGCGTGCTCCAGCGCAACGCTCTACGAAAACCAAAACGATTCAACCAACCAGCTCCCCATGGGACCGCAATCGCATACAGGAACGACGAGATGCCGTAATAGAAAAGCAACGGCTGCATGGTACCTCCAAAAATCGTGTATAAAAAAATCGGCAAAAAAATACCGATAAGGTCAGTAGCAACCAGTACGATCATCTTCCCGATATAGAGCGCGACAAACCCGGAGGAAAGTTTTTGATCAAAATACGTTTTTCCAAAAAACAATGTGTGCATGTCTTTGATTCTATCATGAGACTGTAGAAAAAACTATTACGTTATCCTTCGAGCGAGCGTAGCGAGTCGAGAAGTAAACCAAAACCTGTGGTGAGCGTCGTCGAACCATTTTAGCTTCTCGACCCCGCAGCCAAAGCTTCGCGTTGGCACGGGGCAGGCAAGCTCGAAGAATAAAATTTGGAGGATTTTGATCATTTTTCTACACTCTCATCTATAGATACCGTGCTAAAACTCTGGGGGCTGGATTCTAACCAGCGACATCCACATTAACCCCGTAACAAAGCTCCCCCGCCTGGCTTCGAACCAGGAACCTCTCCGTTAACAGCGGAGCGTTCTACCAATTGAACTACAGGGGAGCGTTGTTACGGGGCAGGATTACTGTCCGCCGAAGGCGGATCAGCCTTTGGCTGAAACTACCCCAGAATACTAACACGGGCGAAGAAAAAACAAAACGGCTCCGACCGCTGTCGGAGCCGTTGTTTATTCCCAAACAAAGCTACGCCAGCGGCAACTGACAGTTATTATTCACGTTCGTTTTTCCGAAATACTGCTTCATACTCCTACTATAGCGCACAATGCGTCGTATGTCAAAATTTTTTATGTAGCGCGCACATACCGCCGCAGCGCTGCCATTGCAATTATGGCAACAAGAAGAAGCGCACCAATTACTTTCCAAATGCTATACAAAAACACATGCGAAAGAATAACCGAAACCGGATTGACGGGAAGCCCAAAAAAGAATGCATCAAGCGTTGTTCGTAAAAAGAAAAACGCACTCCCCGCCACAATCGCATTCAAGAAAAGGGCAATAAGCGTATACGTCATCTGCAAAAAAACAAACGGCAGGCGAATAAACGATGGTGTTGCGCCAACCATATGCATGACGCGAATATCTACGGCGTGCCCAGAAACAATAATACTCATCGTGCTATACACCGCAAGAAGCGCCATCAGGATGAAAAAAAGCGCGGTGATCGTGGTTGCTTGTTGCACTTTACGAGTAAATCCCGATACGCGCGCAATCAATGATTCATTATCAGTAAAGTCGGTATTCACGAGAAGTGATGCGGATGGATTTTCAATAATGCGCGTCTTAATGACACCAAAAAATAAAGGCGATGCCACATCAAGAACGAGCCGCGCCCCCAATGGATTGCCTTCCAATAAATCAAGTGACGCAAGAAGTGGCGCATCGGCCTTATGCCGATCCTTAAAACGCTGCAACACTTCATCGGGAGAAAAATAGAGCACAGATTTTACTCCCTCAAGTTTTTGGATCTCTTCACGAAACGAAAAAATATCCGGTTCTTTTGCATCGTCTTTAAAATACAACGTGATATCAAGGCGATCCTCAATCGCGCCAATGGTTGTCTGCGTCAGAACGCGCGCCAAGAAAAATGCATCCACAAAAAAGAGCGCGACAAGTAAAAAGAGAATCGTAAAAAATGACAAGCGTAGATTGCGTTTGAAATCAATCATCGAAGCACGAAATGAACGTGAAAGAGTGGTGAACATAATTACTGTGTAAGCTTTTCTTCAATCTCATCAGCTTTATCAAGCACTAAATTACTATACGAATTACAAATTGCTTTAGTACAACGCGGATTGCCGGAGAGGTAGGTTTTGGTGGCGCGAAGCTCTCCCTCCCGTGTTTTTGCGCTTGCGCCATCATTGGAAAGTTTGATGCCTGCCGCCATAAACGCATCTTCAAGATTCCATGGCGAGGGCGGATTATGCCCGGTCAAACTTGCGACACGTGCTTCGTATCCCAACCATGTTCTCGGCAAAAATTGCGCAGGGCCCATCGCGCCTCCCCATCCGTAGGACGGTTTTTTCGAGACAGGAGTCGTGTCCGGATTCATGTTCAGTTTCTGCATGAGTTGCAAAAATGTCTCATGCTGATTTGGATTCATATCAGTTTTATACGTCCCCCTACCCACATTTAAGCCCAAACGAGATTCAACCTCAAGGACAGCAATTAAAAATGATGCACGCACCTCGACACGACTGGCGACGAGCTTCCCTAACGTAATGGCATCATTAATCGTCACGCCAATCTTCCCCAACGCGTACATGTCGTTTTTCAAGCTCTCCACCGTGCTCTTCGACAATTCAATAAGAT
>CAYHPG010000099.1:0-2709 GCA_964358625.1 uncultured Gammaproteobacteria bacterium | reverse complement strand
TAAAGAGGTGATTTTATTTCCAACACTAAGACCAAAATAACAGAGATCGTATCTCTGTAAATTTACAGAGATACGATCTCCGGAGTTTCATGCTCGCATCCTCGTCTTCGGCACGTTTGATATTGTGCACCCATGATCCTGAAAGAAAACAACTACGCGTTTATTGATAGTCAGAATGTTAACTTGAGCATCCGCACGCTTGGGTGGAAGTTGGATTTTAAAAAATTTCGTACTTATTTGCACGACAAGTACGACATAGAAAAAGCTTTTTTGTTTATCGGGTATCTACGAGGCAATGAGAGTCTTTATACCTTTCTGCAAGAAGTTGGCTACATCTGTATTTTCAAGCCGACGCTAGAATTATCCGATGAACGCGTGAAAGGCAATGTGGATGCGGAACTCGTTTTACATACCATGATTGAGCTTAATAATTTTGGCAAAGCTGTTATTGTTACCGGCGACGGTGATTTTTATTGCCTCATTGAATACCTCATAAAAAAGAACAAGCTACAAAAGGTACTCATCCCCAATCAAAAACAATATTCTGGTTTACTAAAACGTTTGAGCACGCCGGAACGCAATATCTTTGATTTCATGAATTTTTTAGAAGCAAAGTTAAAATATATTGGAAATGAAAAAGGCTCTCGTCGGGACGGAACCCTTAGAGAACCCTTTTCGTCGTGATTAATCCAAGTATAACAGATGTTAAAGCATTGTCAATACCCATGAAAAAAGTTTTGGTTTTCGGCACGTTTGATATTTTGCACCCGGGTCATTTGTATTTTTTGCGCGAGGCGAAAAAGCATGGCGAGCATTTGACAGTCGTCGTGACACCCGCATCGGTAGTCAAAAAACTCAAAGGAAAAGCGCCGATGTTTGGCGAGGCGCATCGCGTTGCGACAGTCAAACTCATGTCGTTCGTCGATCGCGTGGTATTGGGCGATCGCACACTTTCTTCCTTTACGATCTTAAAAAAATACAAACCGGGTGTCATCTGCTTCGGCTATGATCAAGGCACGCTCGCGAAATACGTTGAAGCATACTACAAAAAGTCATCCCTAAAAGGATTATTGTTCGAGCGCAGTCGAGAACCTACCTTTATCCGTCTCAAACCCTACAACCAACAGAAACATAAATCAGAGCGTTTGAAAAAACTCTTAAGCGGCGAGGAAGTGTGTTTGCGGTGTAGAATATAATTATGAAGAAAATTTTTTTTGCATTTCTAGTCATTATTCTAGCGATCCTTCTTGCTGGTATATTTGTGTATGCAAGAGATACATGGCTATGGCAAACATATCGTAATGAAGAATACGGTTTTCAATTAAAAATGCCTCCAACTTGGAAAAATGTGAATATCTATAAGATGGAAAGCCCTGTTCGAGCAATTTTTCATGAAGTGAGTTTCCTTTTTGAATTACCGTTGAAAGATCCAATCATTTATGATAATGGAGTCTCTAATACCTACGGAGTATTTTTCAATATTACGGTTGCCTCAAAGAATGATTGGAAAAAAATTCAAAACGAAGAAGGACCAATACCAGCATACCTCGCTGAAACAAATGATAGAGTATTTGGATACTCAACAACGAATGATACGTCGCCATTTCGTGACGTTGATGCAGACCAAGTTCTTTTTAAAGATCTTCCGAAAGTTCTTAAGACTTTTAGAGTATGGGCGGTTGATAAGGGTATTTCGGAGGGTTGGAGAGAATTTAAAAGTTCACATTTTGGATACACAGCATATTATCCGCAAGCATGGTTTGCACAATCTTCGCAATACGATGAAAGCGATAATTTCGTAAATGAAGAACCTTCTGCGCCTCTTGCCATGTCAGGGAAAGGTATATGGATGACGATCAGCGCACTTCCAAAAAACAATAAACCACTCGAAGAGGTTGTTCGAAATTTTCGCAAAGAAAATATTACTGAACAACGATACGAAATAGTGACTCAAGAGGCGATCGCTCTTATCGGTAGTCAAAAAGCATTACGTTTACGCGAAAAGTATCTTGAATCAGCTCCCGATTCCGAAGGATTACCATTTATCGCATTCTATATTGACCACGGCGATATCGTTTACAGAGCTGGAATCGTGTATAATAGCGATGAATCCTATAAAAAGAATGAAGCGATTATTTTACAGATATTAGCAACAATAAAACCATGATGCGACAAATATGATCGACATTAAACTCCTCCGCGACAATCCCGAAAAAGTAGAAGAAGCGGCGCGCCATAAGGGCCGTCAGATTGACGTTAAGAAAATTCTTGCGGTTGACAAAAAACATCGTGAACTCTTACAGGTCGTTGAACACTATCGTGCAGAGAAAAATGAAAAGGGGAGAGGAGTCGTAAAAGAGAAAGATGCAAAAAAGAAAAAAGAGCTTCTTTCTGTATTGAAAGAAATAGATACAAAAGAAAAAGAACTTGAACCGGAAGTAAAACAACTTGAAAAACAGCTGAATGCATTGCTCTATGAAATCCCAAACCTGGCGGCGTCGGACGTGAGTATTGGCAAAGACGACACCGAGAATGAAATTATTAAAAGAGTAGGGGAGCCGACGCAATTTGATTTCACACCAAAGTCGTACATGGAGCTTGCGGCATTGCACGATCTTGTTGATACGGATCGTGCGGCAAAAGTATCCGGCACGCGTTTCGGCTATTTAAAAAATGAAGCGGCACTTCTCGAATTTGCCCTCCTGCAAT
>CAYHPG010000098.1:0-2772 GCA_964358625.1 uncultured Gammaproteobacteria bacterium | reverse complement strand
TAGTGAGATTGCTTCACTTCGCTCGCAATGACGAGTAGGGGTGACGCGGAGTGGGGACCCTGCTCGAGCCCCAACAGCCGAAGGCGATGCGGTCGGAGCGGGGTACGAAGCGGCAGGACCCCGAACGAAATTATGCGACCACAATATTCACTAACTTCCCTTTCACCACAACTACCCGTTCAATTTTTTTGTCCGTCACCCATGCGTTCACTTTCTCTCGTGCAAGCGCCTGTTGTTTCAATTTTTCTTCGGTAAGTGATGCCGACACGGTAAACCGATCGCGCACTTTCCCGTTTACTTGAACAACTAATTCCACTTCTTCATCCTGTACTAATTTTGGATCAAACTTCGGCCATGATTCTTTGAATATACTCGTCTTATGTCCCAATCTCTCCCAAAGTTCTTCTGCTAAGTGCGGAGCAAATGGAGCGAGGAGTTTCAAAAACAACTGACAACTGACAACTGACAACTGACCAACTGTTATTGTTTCGTTCACAAAAATCATCATCGCAGAAATCGCCGTGTTGAATTTGAATGATTCGATATCTTCAGTTACTTTTTTGATGGTTTTGTGCAACAATCGCTTAACATCCGGAGACCCGTTCTCTGTAATTACAGAGAACGGGTCTCTGTAATAAAGTCGGCAGACCTTCTCAAGGAGCCGGCGGACGCCTTTGATGCCATCCGTACTCCACGGCTTCGTATCTTTAAACGGCCCCATAAACATTTCATAGAGCCGCATCGTATCTGCGCCGTATCGCTCCACGACCTCATCGGGGTTAATCACATTGCCGCGCGACTTTGACATCTTTTGTCCGTCTTCACCCAAAATCATTCCTTGATTTCGTAATTTCAAAAATGGTTCTTGAAAATTGATGTAGCCGAAATCCGCGAGCGCCTTTGTAATGAATCGCGAATAGAGAAGGTGTAAAACAGCATGCTCCGCACCACCAACATACAAATCAACCCCGCCGCCGTCCTTCGGACTCTGGCGGGGCAAGCGGGATCCCAGCCAGTAGCCAACCTTCTTTTTGTCTGCAAATTCTTTTTCGTTCTTCGGATCGCAGTAACGCAAAAAATACCACGACGAATCCACAAACGTATCCATGGTATCGGATTCGCGACGCGCTTTTTTGCCGCACGTCGGACACACCACATCGTGAAACGACTTCGATCGCGCAAGCGGCGACTCTCCGGTCGGTTGAAAATCAACATCCGTCGGCAACTCGACTGGCAAATCCTTTTCCGGAACCGGAACCATGCCGCACGCATCGCAATAGATGATCGGAATAGGCGCGCCCCAATATCGCTGTCGTGATACGAGCCAGTCGCGGATGCGATACTGCACCGTACGTTTGCCACCAACTGCATCTGTAATTTTCCATTTTGCAGCTTCACTTTCAAGTCCATCAAACTGACCTGAATTCACCATAATACCAGAGCCCGTATACTTCAGAGGTCCGTTCTCTGTAATCACAGAGGACGGACCTCTGTAATTCGGTTGAACAACCTCGCGTACCGGCAAACTAAATTTCTTCGCAAAAGCAAAATCGCGTTCATCGTGCGCCGGCACTGCCATAATCGCTCCCGTGCCGTAACGCGCAATTACATAATCCGCAATCCAAATCGGGATCTCTTCTTTTGTTGCCGGATTCACTGCCTTCACACCCTTCAATTCCACGCCAGTCTTTTCTTTTTCAAGTGATGTGCGTTCGAGTTCGGATTTCTTCTGCGCCTTCGTGCAATACGCGTCCACTTCCTTTCGATTGATACAGGGCAGTGACGCAACCAGCGAATGCTCTGGCGCCAAGACGAGATACGTCGCACCAAATAACGTGTCCGGCCGCGTCGTAAACACGTCAATCGATAACTCCCCCTCTCCCCCTCTTACTTTAAGAGGGGGTTCCGGGGTGTTACGCGCTGCGAACCGAATCATTGCACCTTCCGACTTCCCAATCCAATTCCTCTGCATGTCTTTAATGCGCTCCGGCCAGTCGAGTCCTTCAAGATCACTCAAAAGCCGCTCGACATAATTGGTGATCTTAAAAAACCACTGCTCGAGCTCTTTCTGCTCTACTGTCGTGTGACATCGCTCACACGCGCCATCGACGACTTGTTCGTTGGCGAGCACCGTCTGGCACGACGGACACCAGTTCACCGGCGCTTTCTTCTTGTAGGCAAGTCCTTTTTTGTAGAGCTGTAAAAACAACCACTGTGTCCAGCGATAATACGCAGGGCTTGACGTGTCTACTTCGCGCGACCAGTCGTATGAAAAACCAAGCGACTGAATCTGTCGCTTAAACGTCGCGATATTTTTTTGTGTGAGCTCGTGCGGATGTACTTTAGTCTTAATCGCGTAATTCTCCGCAGGCAATCCAAACGCATCCCAGCCCATCGGATGCAGAACATGCTTGCCGCGCATCCGAAAATACCGGCTTACGATATCCGTTGCCGTGTACCCTTCCGGATGCCCGACGTGAAGTCCTTGCGCGGACGGATATGGAAACATATCCAGCACATACATTTTTTCTTTCTGCTTGCCCGCATCTTCTGTCACTTCATGTGCGCGATCCTGCTCCCATTTTTGTTGCCACTTCTTTTCTATACTTTTATGATCGTAACTCATATCCGCGATCGTATCATGAAGCGTAGTCATTTACAAGAATCACTTTCTCTTATATAATACATCCCATCGCTCTATGACTTTTCACATAAAGAAACTGGGCGTAAAAATTAGTATTCGGATCATGCAGGGGTTAATCGCGCTGAAAA
>CAYHPG010000097.1:0-2809 GCA_964358625.1 uncultured Gammaproteobacteria bacterium | reverse complement strand
TCGCATCTCATCAATTTTTATTAAACGCCTTCTCGTTGAATTCTTTCTCTTTTTTTCTTGACCACTTTAATATATTTTTAGGTGTACTCTTTCCCCATAATGAACCTCGAATTCTACTATGAGGATCTGACTTAACGAAATTGCATTCGTTTCTTTACTTTACGTACTGTTCAGTTGTCAAAGTCCAGTCATTACATCCTCATCTCGAGCTCTCTCGTTCTCGAGATAAGGAAATAACGTAAAGAGGCCGCGGAAGCGGCCCCTTTGAAATACTCAAAAAGAGACGACTAACCGCTTCGCGTTCGCTTTAGATTCTGTTGTGCAACGTTACACATTTCGCTGTATTTTGCTCGTTTTTATCGTGGATAAGGTGGGGACGTCCCCTCAATTCCTTTTTATTATATCCTTTTTCAAATTGGTGTCAAGCGCGGGGGGCAATCACGACGCTCGACTGCTGTAATAGCGGAATCAGCACCTCCATAGGTAGCCCTGCGTTCCCCGTAAGTGAACCATCAACGGACGCAAAGAGCGTCATACCGTAGGGGTGTGCCGGAGAAAATGCGGACGACCAGATGGTCACGGGAAGTCGCTCAACATACGCATCTATTTCCTGTTCGTCCATCGTGCGGAAAGTAAATCGAGTTTCTGTGGTCGTTGAAAAATCAATTGCGTGCGCACGATCAATATAACAAAATCCGGTATAGGTAATGCCGGCGTTCCCCGAAAGAAGTCGCAACATTTCTTTTGCTTCATTCGCGTCTTTGGGTTTCTCAAGCGCGACACCATCAACCGTTGCATACGTGTCCGCTGCAATGACAATCGCATCGTGCTCATGCGCGACGTGTTCCGCTTTTGCTCGCGCAATCTTTTCTGCCTGCACTTTGAGGTCTGGATCGCGAATCGCTCTCTCGTCAATATCGGCGACAACCACATCAAACGCAATGTCGAGCGCCGACAATATCTTTTTTCGCTGGAGAGATCCCGATGCGAGAATAATTTTTTTTTGTGGCATAGATTATATAAATGCCCTCGGGAGGACTCGAACCTCCAAACCTTGCGGCACATGGTCCTAAACCATGCGTGTCTACCAATTTCACCACGAGGGCATACCATCATCTTCCTCACTTTCCCCGCTTTTGTCAAAAAGAGAACAGAATGTTATACTAACGAATATGGCTAATGGAACAAAAGTGAAAACGGCGGTTGATATAAAACAACTTGCAAAACGATGGGAACCATTGCCGCAGGATCTCCTCTTACGACAATGGATTCTTCGTATAGTGAAAGGAGGTTTAAAAAAGCGTATCAATCCTGTCGTGTGGCAACAAACGATACGCGCCGCTGATGCAATCCGCGAGAAAAAGATCCATGCACTCATGAAAAAACGCCGTTGATGCACCGTTTCCTTCTCGACACCAATATTCTCCTCCACTATCTACACGGATCTGACGCAATGCTCGATCCACTGTTCAGTGCATTCGAACAAGGAAAAGTGGAACTCCTCTGTTCTTTAGTCAGTGAATACGAGATGCTTGGCTATCCAGAAATCACGAACGATGAGGAAGTAGCGGTCACAAGTTTTTTAAGTACACTCGAAGTGCTATCTATCGATCGCCGTATCATAACAACGGCGGCACTTTTACGACGACGTTACTCCAAAAAACCACTTGATCTTTTTATTGCTGCAACTGCACTCGTGCACGATATCCCACTCATCACCAGGAATCTTCGTGATTTTCAAAGGATTGATGGACTCACTATTTTTAAAGCACCACCACCTTCCTTCTAGAAAGAATATTCGTATTTTCTCTTCCTTCCTTTTTCTTACGGGAGGTCTTTTTATTTTTGTCGTTTCGACACACGCCGCTTCGTCGATTGTTGTGAATGAAATCCAAACGGGTGGAGCGGATGCCGACGATGAATTCATTGAACTCTGGAACGGAAGCGATGCGACGATTACGATCGAAGACTGGTCACTCCAATACAAAACCGCAACGGGCACGACGATCAACAAGCGCAACTTTGAAAAGGGTGCCGCGATCCCCGCGCAAGGGTATTACCTCATCGCGACAAAAGTATATACGGGATCTGTAACACCCGACCTCGTGCAATCAAGTATCAATCTCGCAAAAAGTGGCGGCAATCTCTATCTCGTGCGTAACCAAGAAATCGTCACGAGCAAAGACGACCCCGACATTGTTGACCGCGTCGCGTGGGGCACCGGAGACAGCGCCGAAGGAAGTCCGGCGATTGCTCCCGACGCAGGACAAAGCATTGCGCGCGAAGGCGGCGGAGACACGAACAACAACGCGAAAGATTTTTCTCTACAGACAACACCGAAGCCGGCAAATAACAAATCCATTACGACGAGCGGAAGTTCGCCGACATCGTCGGAATCACAAACACCTCCTTCTGGTAATACCCCAACGCCCACCGCGCCAAAAAAAGAAAGCGTAAAAGAAGAAAAGGGCACGCTCTCCATCACCGAAATTCTCCCAAATCCTGTCGGAAGCGACGAGCGTGAATTTATCGAACTACAAAATACAGGGACTGCGCCAATCGCGCTTGCCGGCTGGCGCATCACGAATCGCCTTGAGCAAGAATATCTATTGAAAGAAGGAATGCTCGCCCCGAAAGAGTATCGCATACTCTGGCGTGAAAAAAGTGGGCTCGCACTCCAAAATGATCGCGAAGAAATCCGGCTCTTCGCGCTAAATAAAGATCGTGCAACCGAAACAATCAAATATACTGACGCGCCAGAGGGACTTTCGCTTATGCGCGATGTGAGCGATGACCTGATGTGGACGAC
>CAYHPG010000096.1:0-2851 GCA_964358625.1 uncultured Gammaproteobacteria bacterium | reverse complement strand
CGGTGAGGTGTGTGGCAAATTCAGAGCTTAATAATTTAGCATTAGAGCCGGTAATAAATAACTTATACCCCTCATCATGCACCCGGCGTATAAACCTTTCCCAAAGAGCTACGTTTTGTATTTCATCTATCAGAATGTTCTTTGATTGTAACTGTTTTTGCCAAAGAATCAAAAGATTGTTAAAATCATCAACCTGAAAATCAGCCATTCTTTCATCGTCAAAATTAATATAATAAAAATCGCCAAGTTTCTTGGATATTTGCTTTAAAAGAGTGGATTTGCCGCTTCTTCTGATTCCCGAGATAACCACGACCTGCTTCGTTGTAAAATATTTTTTAAAATCAATATCTCTTTCTAGACCGGAATCTTTATACTTAAAATTATCCGATTGGTCAAGGATTACCTCTTCCAAACGTTTTAAATCAATCATAGTCCCCTATATATCAGCAATATAGATTATCCCGTTATTATATATATTACTAATATATACTAACGGTCTTTCTCTGTCAAACTCTCTCATTCACTTACGGACTTCCCTTGCGTCAATCACGTTCCCTCCTCCCAGCTACTGATGTATTTTTTTTGCTCCTCGGTCATCCTGTCGTATTGCACTCCCATGGCCGTAAGTTGCAATGAAGAAATCGTGTCATCAATTTCAGAAGGGAGCGTGTAGACGCGGGGTTCAAGATCGGCGGCTCCTCGAGGTCGGACCTCGTGTTGCGCCTGCGGCAGAGGTCCGACCTCTCCCGCCGCTTGCTGCACGAGCCACTCGCATGCAAGCGCCTGACCACAGAATGAGAGCGACATCACTTCCGACGGATGTCCTTCTGCAGCAGCGAGATTCACGAGCCTGCCTTCGCCGAGGACAAAGAGTGATTTAAGAAACGACTTCGGAGATACGATCTCTGTAATTCCAGAGATCGTATCTCTGGAATCTCCGGATACAACGTACTCCTCCAACATCGGGCGGACACGCTTCACTTCTTTACTCATCGCTTTGAGCGCTTTTAAGTCAATTTCCAAATCAAAATGTCCGGAGTTTGCGAGAAGCGCTCCAGACTTCATTTTTTCAAAATGTTCTTTGCGAAGCACGTGTTTATTTCCCGTAACGGTGACAAACACGTCTCCGAGCGGCGCCGCCTCTTCCATGGGCATAACCCGAAACCCGTCCATCATCGCTTGTAATGCACAAAACGCGTCCACCTCAGTAACAATCACATTACTCCCGAATCCTTTCGCTCGAAGCGCCACGCCCTTGCCGCATGAACCGTATCCTGCAACAACTAATGTTTTTCCTGCGAACAAGACATTCGTCGCACGAAGAATACCATCCAGCGTTGACTGTCCGGTGCCATAATAATTATCCATGAGATGCTTCGTCTTGTTGTCATTCACGGCAATCATCGGGCATTTAAGCGCACCATCCCTTTCCATCGCTTTCAAACGGACAATACCGGTTGTCGTCTCCTCGCATCCGCCGATGATATGCGGGATGAGCTCGGGATATTCTTTGTGGATCATCGTTACAAGATCGCAGCCGTCGTCGATGGTAATTAAACATTTGACATTTGACATTTGACCATTGACATTTTCTTTCGACTTTTGACTTTCGACTTTTGACTTCAAAATTTGAACGACACTATCGAGATTCTGGTAGTACTCTTCTGTCGTCTGACCCTTATGTGCAAATACCGCCACGCCCTCATCCGCAAGCGCTGCCGCAACATCATCTTGCGTCGAGAGTGGATTACAGCCTGCAATAGCTACCGTCGCGCCTCCTGCACGCAGTGTCCGTACTAAAACAGCGGTTTCTTTTGTCACGTGCAGCGCCATGCCAATCGTGAGTCCAACAAACGGCTTTTCGCGCGCAAACCGTTCGCGCACATTTAAAAGCGCGCCCATCTGGCGCTCGGCGTATTCAATATTCAGCTTGCCCTGATCGGCAAGACCAATATCTCGCACTCGAAATGTCTCCATAGAATAACATTATTCTATCAAGATATACAGCAAACGGTCAATGAAGACCCCCTTGTAGAATTGTTTTCACTCTCCTTGCAATAGCCGCGCTAGAAATTTCTTCATAATCCAACAATTGCTGTGGCGTACCGCTCTTTGGCATTTTCCTTACAGCGCAACAATACACCGCTGCCTTTCCTGAAAGTGCAGTCGCCACCGCCTCACCAATCCCTCCTTCCGCAAAATGATCTTCTACGGTAATAATTGCCTTCGTCTCTGTTGCAGCTTTCTCCAACGTTTTCGTATCGATAGGTTTTATAGAATAGAGATCAATGACACGAATCGTAATTCCTTCTTTTAAAAGTTCGTCGTATGCAGCAAGTGCTTCATAAAGCGTAATCCCTGCTGCAACGACGGTTACAATATCATTCGCGCTCTCTCGAAGCACGATACTCCCACCGATACGAAATACTGTATCAGGAGTATATAAAAGTGGCGTATCACTTCTCGTCGTTCGAATATATACATTCCCGTAATGTTGCGCCGCCGCTTCCACAAGCCTCTCCGTGGCGATCGCATCAGAAGGATACAGTACAACGCTATTGAATATCGTTCGAAACATCGCAATATCTTCAAGCCCCATTTGTGAAGCACCGTCTTCTCCAATGGATACTCCTGCATGCGAGCCAACAAATTTTATATTCGCATCTGCATACTGGCTCATGCGTACTTGATCAAACGCGCGACTAAAAAATGCCGCAAAGGTTGAACAAAATGGAATTTTACCACGACGCGAAAATCCAAGCGCTGCACCAACCATATTCTGTTCTGCGATGTACATTTCAAAAAAACGATCGGCGTATTTCTTCTTAAATATTTCTGCAAAAGTAGAATT
>CAYHPG010000095.1:0-2897 GCA_964358625.1 uncultured Gammaproteobacteria bacterium | reverse complement strand
GCTCCTGTACTAAAAGAGCGCGGATTGACTCTACCCGCGATTGTTCCATTGACACGTAAGAACGGCGATAACACCGCCCCATGTGCTCAAGTAATTGTACCACATTAATTTCTTTCATTGCTGTGGAAAAGGTCACGCAATTCGTTGGTTGCTCGGTGGAGCTGTACCCGAATCGCGCCCTCTGATTTTTCTAATGTTTCTGCAATTTCTTCTATGTCGAGTTGTTGAAAGTAACGTAATTCGATGATTTCTCTACTCTCTTCACGTAAACGAGAAAGGACGTTTTGTATTTCATCTGCCGCTATTTCTCTGTCAAAAAGCTCATCTGCCCGAGGAAGCGTATCCGGTACGTCAAGGGGTCGGCTGTCATCACTATCTTCATGAATACTAATGAGTATAGGGGTCTTTTGCTTTCCCCTGCCGCGATCAATAATCAAATTCTTTGCTATTCTATAGAGTAGTCCTCGTTCGTGCGTAACTGCACCACCCTCTTTTACAAAGCGAATCGCGCGTATAAAAACTTCAGAAAGCATGTCTTCTGCCTCTTCTTTATGCCGCACCTTCCCAAGGATGAAGTTATAGAGCGCTTCCCTTTCTTCCTCGTAGAATTTTAAAAAATCGCTCATTTTTGCGAGAGCATGCTGTTAACGATTTAAAATAATATTGTTACAAAATATACAACAATTTCTAAAAAATAGCAAGTCTCAATGTTACGAGGTCCGACCTCGTAAAGAATTGAAATGTCTACTCTATCCTACTCTTTTATCCCGCATCTTTTTGTAGTAAGCTATATACAGCATTATAAATGAAGAAATATCTAAAAAGGTGCGGTATTTATTTTTAGATGATTAAGCTATACTAAACTTTAATAGAGCTAGGAAGAAAAATAAGTTATTCTTCGAGCGAATCCGCCAGTTGGCGGAGGAGTCGAGAAGTAAGCTAAATTTTCGCTTCTCGACAAGCTCGAAGACTAAAATCTATGAACCAACCAATCCGACTTTCAATTTCAGAAACGGCAAGATTATTTGGCATGAACCAAATAACAATACGACGAGCAATAAAAGAAGGAAAACTTTCCTACGTTGTCGTCCGCGGACGGTATCAACTGAACTTTGAAAGCGTTCTTAAGTGGTCCCAAGAAAGCGCGCGAACAAAAAACAAGCTCGAAAGCGCCGGTATTGGCCAATACGTCAACCAATGGCGCATCAAAAACCCGCTTTACTCTCCAAACCCAAAATTTATTTCTCACAAAAAGCCGCAATCTGTCGCAATTCCTCCGCATGGTTTTTCCTAGACTAAGTCTGCTAGGAAAAATGTAGATCAAATACCGGGTGTTGCGTAAAAACAGAAATGCCGTCAACATATCCCCAGCTCTTGACCTTCGCGTTCTTTTCTATTTTATGTTATAGTTATCCTCATGAGGATTACTTATACTGTCCTCCCATTTTTGTACCGAACAACATGCGGTAATGTTGTTCAATTTCAATTTGAAAATAAACCAAATCTCTAGGCATTCTCCGCCTAGTTTTTTGTTAAAAAAATAATCTCAAATAAATAAACTAACGAAAACCTATGCAACGACTCAAGAAAATTTTATCAACCGCCGTCACTGTCACGACCATCAGCTGGTCCATCGGACTTGGAACGCTTGTTCCTTTGCTGCCGGTAAAAGCAGCAGTGAGCACTATCACGCTCGCCGATAACGATCTGACCGGCTCCGGCATAAACGGGGAAGACTTTACTGTCACGATCACGACAAACTCCGCTACACCAGCTAATTTCGCTGGCATGAACATTTATATTGTCCCCAGCGCTCAAAATCCCACATTAGCAAATATTGGAACCAATGGAACTTGTGGTGGCGGAGGAGGACAGGTGTGCTTAGCTCGTGGAACCTTCCCTTACTACCCCGCAAGTGGAACGCCTTTTGTTTACACTATTCCTGCATTTCAAACAACCGATAGTGGAAACCTGCCCTTTGCCGGAGGAAACTACAAAGCATGCGTGCACGTGCAAGCAGGCGCTAATTCTGAAGTATCATGCTCAATTGCATCCGCAATAGGAAGTGATACCGTAACAGATACAAACCCGCCTTCTATTTTCCATAAAAATACCTATAGCTACATTAGTGGACAAGAACTTATCGTGTACGCGGGAATTCTTGACGATCAGACAACCGACGCGGACTTTCAGGCTGCAAACGGAAATCCAGACGCAAACCTCTCTCGTGTAGAAATTTTCCACGACGGCGCAGTGCAAAATACGCTTGCGTCAGCCGGAGCAACCGTCTCAAAAGTCAACGGAACTCCCAACATCTGGCGCTTTGAGACAAACACCACACTCACCCGAGTAATGAAGTATTATCTCAAAGTCACTGACAAGGCAGGAAAAATAAAATACTTCACAAAAGACCCGAGCGTTGACACAAATCCTAATGCGACGAACGCGCAAGCAGCTGCCGCGGCATTTGCGGCAAATCCTGTTGCCGCTGGCACAAACTCAATTTCGGGCCGCATTCTTAATAACAGTAATGTTGGGATCAATGGCTCGGTTATTTCCCTCGGTGGACTCGGTATCGCAGGAGCAGTAAGCGCTAATAATGCTAATGGCGGGGGGCAAGACGGAGAATACACATTCACTAACGTCCCGAACGGATCCTACGATATCACTGCGTCAGCAACTGGGTACCGAAGTGAACAGCGCACAGAAACGGTCATAGGAACTAAAACCGGGGTGAATATCACCTTAAACCAAGGGACCGAAGTGCAAGGGTCATCCGGCGCTGCTGCCGCGAAACCGCACAAAGTCTTCTCCGGCCCCCCGGATGATGACAAATTCGCGCCAGTCGATCAGCCGCTTCGTGTGGGTTTTGATCAACCGATGAACGCGCAGGATAT
>CAYHPG010000094.1:0-2904 GCA_964358625.1 uncultured Gammaproteobacteria bacterium | reverse complement strand
CCCAGGAGTTGTATACTGCAAGCCGGAATATATGAGCGCATGAAATACCACACCCAGAATGAATGCGACCATAAGCGCATCTTTTACGGCTGCTTTGTCTGCCAGCTCATGCCATTTTTTTCTGACAGTGACACAGCAAAAAAAGAATAACGTCGCGAACAACGCACTCCCCGCAAGGGAGACAAGCGGGCTCAAAGACGCATACGAGAATAGGACAAGAATTGGAAATAGACCCCAGAGTATTGACCCGGCAAATACATAGAGCTCTCCGGTTCGCTCTCGCGATATTCTTATGGATTGGATAGACATTGTACGTATTATATCAACTCGAGCTGTAAGCTGTCGCCTTTTTGTGTTTCATATATCGATACTACAAGCCCTAGATGACGAGCAACCATATGGAACACTTTATCACATTTACAAAATCGCTGTTTATTATTGTTGTGCTTACGATTGCACTCCAAACGCTTCTGCTGCAATCATTCGAAGTTCACGGGGAATCCATGGAGCCGAATTTTATCGATGGTGAGCGGGTAATCATCGACAAGCTTACGCCCAGTATTGTCAACTATAAACGGGGCGAGGTTATTATCTTTTTGCGAAATACCGGCGTAAAAAACGAGTTCCTTATTAAGCGAGTCATCGGGCTGCCCGGAGAGCGAATCGTGATCCACAAACGAAAGATAACGATCTACAATGACAAAAATCCTCGCGGACTAGCCCTCAATGAATCCGAATACCGCCCGAGAACTCTCCGTGACAGATCAATCGACACGACCCTCGAAGAAGATGAATACTTTGTGCTGGGAGACAATCGACCAATAAGCAACGACTCGGAAATTTTTGGACCCATCAAAAGGGAATCGATTATTGGTCGTCTCGCAATGCGCTTCTTCCCCTTTGACAGAATGTCCCTCTTCCCACAATGGATGATCTCAGAATAGGGTATATACATCCCTATCTCGTGACCGCCCCATTCAGCGGAACCGAATCTGATTTTTGGAGTTGGCCTGGAAAATCGCGTCTCAGCATTTCGATATCATTTTCTTCCATCTCCCACCCAAACGATCCGAGATTTTCTAATAAATGGGCAGTCTCTCTCGTTTTTGAAAGTGTAATGACCGAATCCTGAGAAATAAGCCAATTCAGGGCAAGTTGGGCAGGCGTTTTATTGTACTTCTCACAAAGTGCGGAAACTATCGGCGGTATTGTTTGAAGGATATCCCGATACGGCCGCCACGCCATCAGAAAAATGTCGTGGGTCTGGCAGTACTCAAGTAAGCCACTCGTTTCCGGCTCACGAAAAGCAAGGTTGTAATGCACCTGATCGCAAACGATCTGATGGGATGCATAGCCTTGCGCTTCCGCAAGAATTTCTTTACCAAAATTTGCAACACCGATATGCCTTACAATCCCTTCATCCACAAGCCTATCAAGTGCACGAATTGATTCTTTTAAAGGAAATTCTCTACTGACCGAATGCATGAGATACAAATCAAGATAATC
Source organism: uncultured Gammaproteobacteria bacterium (assembly GCA_964358625.1). Taxonomy (GTDB): domain Bacteria; phylum Patescibacteriota; class Patescibacteriia; order JACQSD01; family JACQSD01; genus JAUSHC01. The sequence goes on along the minus strand of CAYHPG010000094.1, from coordinate 1,398 downwards.
CGTTTCAAGTCTAAGTAGGCTCTGTTCGCACGCCCTTAAAATGCCATCATAGCTACAATTGACCGACAGAACTTTAGAAACAATAAATAGCTTTGACCTGTCGTACCCCTTGATCGCACGGGCAACGATTTTTTCTGCGTGGCCCTCGGCATAAATTTCGGCCGTATCGATATGGATAACGCCGGAGTCTATAGCCGTACGGATCGCCCTAGTGTCTGCCTCGTCGTCATTGTCCGGATTATATTTCTTATTGCCGCCCATCATCCATGTCCCAAGCCCATATACCGGCATCTCCAATCCGCTCATCAATTTTTTTATTGGTATCGCCACAGTATATTATATCTTGTCTTCTGCGACCTGTCTGGGAATCAGCGCAATGGTCGGGCTCGAAATGATGGACATGACGAGTTTGACTAATATATTCGCAACTACAATTTGTCCAAGAACATCGATCGGAAGGCTTCCAAAGAATGCTATCAGGGCGAATATAACACTATCTGCGCATAGGGCAACGACATTAGAAGCAAGCGATGCCTTAATGTCTCAAAATCGCTTATACATGCGGGAGAATATTTCCGTATCGATAAGCTCTGATATGACTTGGGCCACTATGCTTGCAATTGTTATTCGGAACACGGGGAGAAGAACTTGATCGTATGCCGTCTGGAATTGCCATGAAGGATCGGGTGTCATCTTTGATACGAGAATAAAGAGAAGTGCCATGACAATATTCATCCCCGCTGCAAGAATAATAATCTGCCGAGACGCCGCCTTGCCCATGGTTTTATGAACAAAATCCCGAAGAGTGAAAGTTAGAGGGTAAATAACCGTTCCCCCGTCAATCGACAAATTCACAATCGGAAGAAGTGCAATTTTTGTTGAAAGAATATTCGAAATAAGCTGGACAGAAACATAGAGAGCGCTGCTGATCGCTCCTATATTCGCCTTTAAACCCTCGGGGTAATTCATGAATTTTTATGATTAATCATATGCTGACGTTGTCTGAATAGTACCAAGCAATCAAAAAAAATCAATCTTTTTATAATAGAAGAGCTGGCCATCGGCCAGCTCTCTCGTTGCCCTAGGAGCTCTCTACGCTCGCTCACCAGCGCTTGCCCCTCGACAGATCGCGTATGGTATCTGCATGAAGGACTCTCATTGTTCGATGTCTGCCAATGATTGTGTCGTCATCGTCGTCATCAAACAGTTCTTCTATTTCGTCATACAATGAATTACCATTCCCTCGGTTGTTCATGTACCATCCGCGGACAACCACACTGTCGCCTACACGAATTTTAGCAAACCGTATCGGCCTGCCATTTCGATTATATATATCTGTGCGGTTGTCAACATGCACATACACCTTTCTTCCGTCTTGAAGCTGCAGCTCGTTTGCCC
>CAYHPG010000093.1:0-2971 GCA_964358625.1 uncultured Gammaproteobacteria bacterium | reverse complement strand
TTCGTGAACGATGTTTATTTGAATGTAGTCCTCTTAATAAAATCATGAAACGTGAAGCGATAGATCGGTTTATCGATTAAAATAAAACCGGGGCCGATCACGGCAACCGATTGTGGATGTTGCTGACGCTCTCGATTTGGTTATCAAAACATGTCTAGAAAAATATTAGTCACCGGCGGCGCCGGATTTATCGGCTCGCATCTTTGCGAAGAGCTCGTGAAAGATCCCCAAAACGAGGTTTTTTCGCTTGATAATTATTCGACGGGATCAGAGAAGAATCATATCGAAGGAGTAACGTATATCGTCGGAGACACTCGAGATATCGAAAGTAAGATCACATTCGTTCCAGATCTCGTTTTCCATCTCGGAGAGTATTCTCGTACATCGGAAAGTTTTAAAGAACCTGAAAAGACGTGGTCGCATAACATCGAGGGAACTTTTCGGGTGTTGGAGTTTTGTCGCAAGAAAAACGTAAAGAAGGTTTTATACGCAGGTTCGAGCACCAAACTCGCCGACGGTGGCGATGGCAGAAATCAATCGCCTTACGCGTGGTCAAAGGCAATAAATACGGAGCTTATTCAGCGGTATAATGAGTGGTACGGACTTCCATTCGTCACGGTATATTTTTATAATGTGTACGGAGGTCGTGAGATTCAAGACGGGTCATATGCGACGCTCATAGGAATATTTAAGCGACTCACGCGCGAGAAAAAATCTTTAACAATCGTTGCGCCTGGAACTCAACACAGAAGTTTTACGCACGTTAACGATATCGTGCGAGGAATTATTTTGGCCGCTGAAAAAGGAAATGGCGACGGGTACTGTCTCGGCCCAAAGACGATGCATACGATAAAAGAGGTCGCGGAAATGTTCGGCAGTGAAATTCAGATGTTGCCGGAAAAACCGGGAGACAGAAAAACTGTCGCAATAGATCTCACGAAAACGGAGGAGGAACTTGGGTGGAAGGCTACGATACGTTTGGAAGATCACGTAAGAGATTTTCTCAATAGTTTATGAAGCGGAGCGTTATCGTTTTTTCCACCACATACTTCCCACTGGTAGGCGGGGCAGAAGTTGCAATGAAAGAAATCACCGACCGTTTACCGAATTTTGAGTTTCATTTGTTTTGCGCACGAATAAAATCAGGCCTTCCTAGCACGGAAAAAATCGGAAACGTCACAGTCCACCGCGTTGGTTTCGGCCATCCGATCGATAAGTATCTGCTCCCTATATTTGGATCCATAAAAGCACTACTCACTACTCACTACTCACTACCGACTATTACCTGGTCCCTCATGGCGAGTTACGGAGGATTTGCCGCACTTGTTTATTCCTGGTTTCGGCCGAAGTCCAAATTGCTTTTGACATTGCAGGAAGGGGACCCTCTAGAGCATTACGCAAAGCGCGCGGGTCCATTTACTTTTTTGCATAAAATGATTTTTCGTCGTGCGAATGCCGTTCAAGCGATAAGTCGTTTCCTTGGAACGTGGGCAACTGATATGGGATTTCGCGGAACGCCGGTGATAATTCCGAATGGAGTCGATATCGAGAAATTTACTAGACAGCAGATTGCAGATGAAGGTCGGCTGCAGCTCGGATACTCAAAAGATGATGTTGTTTTCGTAACCACTTCGCGGCTCTCATTGAAGAACGGGATCGACGATCTCGTAAAATCTCTTGTGCTTCTTTCGGATAATTACAAACTTTTGATTGTCGGTGAAGGGGAGGATCGGTCTAAACTTGAGAATCTCGTTAAAGATAATAAACTTTCGGAGCGAGTAAAGTTTTTAGGAAAAAAGAGTCACGACGAACTTCCGGCTATTTTGCAATCATCCGATATTTTTTGTCGACCGTCATTGTCAGAAGGGTTGGGAAATTCTTTTCTTGAAGCAATGGCATCCGGAATTCCAATAATAGGAACGCCAGTAGGTGGAATTCCTGATTTTTTGCTCGATGGTCAGACCGGACTTTTTTGTCGCGTACGAGATCCTCAATCTATCGCTGAAGCTGTAAAGAAACTGGGAGGCGATGTGGAATTACGATCGCGTATCGTGCTACAAGCGCAAGAACTCGTCAGACGGAAGTATGATTGGAATTTGGTTGCTTCCGATATCGGGGATCTGCTAACCTCGCTTTCAGTATGATTTACGAACGGGGAAATGCGGCAAAACAGTGGATTTTCGAAGAGTTAGACCGCAAATTCGGCCAGTCTTCGGTACGCGTGCTCGATCTTGCCTGTGGAGACGCAAAGAAGTGGAAATCGTATCTCGCGGCGCATCCACCCACTCGCGTGATTGGAATTGATACGGATGCGAATGCGATTGAGCGCGGTAAGAGTTTGTTCGCAGGAGTTTCGCAGATCGAGCTTCGCGTCTTTGATGCGCAGAAGCCGCTCGATGAAACATTTGATGCCGTTGTCGCAATGAGCGCGATCGAGCACGTTGTTGATCGTCCCGCTTTTTTGAAAACCACATGGGACGCGCTTAGATCAGGTGGGGCTGCATATCTAAACTACGATGCCGGTCATTTCAGATCCAATGACATAAAAGAGCGGTTGATGGTACCGATCAGTCAGATCCTCGCGATTTTTGGTTTTGAAGGTCCGTACATGAAAAAGGTTGATGACGCTTTTTTTCGCAGACAGGCGGAGTCTCTAGGATTTAAAGCGACGGGATTGAAGAAGCATAACGCTCAAAAGCTCAAAGGAATAATGCGTGGAGCGCCGGATGATATATTGAACGATTGGTTCGCTTTTGAAGATTCTCTGAATGCGCGTTTTACACCGGAGAAACTTGATGACTTTATGTTGTCCACTACTCTTATTCTAGAAAGGCCATGAAGATATTACTCGCAACCGGAATTTATCCTCCGGAATCAGGAGGACCGGCCACGTATACAATGGGGCTGGCTGATGCGCTTCGTACTCGAGGTCACGAAGTTTATGTCGTGGCGTACGGGGAGACCTCCCCTG
>CAYHPG010000092.1:0-3036 GCA_964358625.1 uncultured Gammaproteobacteria bacterium | reverse complement strand
ACAACTGGCAAAAAGTATTCGCGCTAACAACGTCACGTTTATCGACCCTGTCGCCTATGAACAATTGAGCGATTATCTGTGCCAATCCGATCTCTGTTTGGGAATTTTCGGAGAAACGGAAAAAGCCAAACGGGTCATCCCCAACAAAATATTTGAGGCGCTAGCGGCACACCGCCCGTGCCTCACCGGAGACTCACCGGCGATACGGGAAGTGTTTACAAACATGCAAAATATTATGCTGTGCCGAATGGCAGATCCGGAGGATCTCGCAAAAAAAATCCTTGAACTGAAAAACGATCCGCAACTCAGGCGCGCCATTGCCGACAATGGATACCGACTTTTTACCGATCATCTACGTCCTTCCATGCTCACGCGTGATCTTTGCAAAGAATTCCTATGACTACCACTACTCCTCAATCCGATGCCCGTGCTTTCATATTTACAGGCGAACAAATGATTCTCGGGCAAGGAAAAAAAAGCAGTGAAGAAGAACACCTCGAGAGGTACCGGTTCACGCGGCCATTCGTGCAGGGAAAGACGGTTTTGGATATCGCCTGCGGAACCGGATATGGAACGCACATCATGAGTGGATTTAATGCCAAGCGTGTCTTGGGCGTTGATCTGTCTGAGGACGCGATCTCGTACGCCAGACAAGCCTACGGCATGGCAGGTGTCGAATTCCTCCAAGCCTCCGCGACTTCGCTTCCAATCGGAGACTCCTCCATTGACGTTATTGTGTCATTTGAGACGATCGAGCACCTCAACGATCCTGATCGCGACGCGTACCTCAAGGAACTATTCCGCGTCATAAAAAAATCCGGCACGCTCATCCTTTCAACCCCTAACAGGCGCATTACGTCCCCGGGTTCGCACAGGCCACTCAACCCGTACCACCTGCGCGAGTACACACTCCCTGAGCTCACGCAAACGCTCCTGGCGCAGCGATTCAGGATTCAAGATGTGCTCGGACAACGCGTGCGAAGAAAAATTCTAGCATTCATTCCTCTGAGGAAGACCCTGACATTCCTCCAAAAGATAACAGGGTATGAATTCCCTCTGTACAACATAACGCAGGCGGCGCACGTCATCTCGTTTAGCAAGGCCTACGAACCGAGGTATTATGTCGTTATCGCTTCACCTGACATGAGCACGACTCGCGTATGACAACCATCGAAAAAATAAAGACGCTTATGATTCGTCTGCTTGGCGCGCAAAACGCGGTCAGCAGGAACGCCGTGAGGCTCAGGCGCGCCTATAAAATGCTAATCACGATGCACAAAGGCAAAAAAATGCTTGAAATCTGTGGCGGAAAAAAACCGCTAAGCAACACCTTCATCAACGTTGATATTTTGGACTATCCGACGGTTGACGTCGTTGCTGATATTCTCAAACCACTACCCTTTGAAACCCATTCGATTGATCGGATCGTCTCCGTCGCCACCCTGGAACATTTCAACGTGGAAGATCTCAAAACGATTCTCAAAGAATTTTACCGATTGTTGAAACATGATGGGGTTCTCGAAATCGGCGTCCCCTCTCTTACAAACATCTTCCATTATTACCAAGAACACGGATGTGACGACTTGGTTTTGCGCTACCTGCACGGCGGACTTAAGGACGAACATGATATCCACCTGTGCATCCTCGACTTCAAAAGGTTCAAAGCGCTTATGGAAGAAGCCGGCTTTGGGAATATCGAACAGGTCGACTATGATTTCCCTCGTCATGATAAAGCATTCATGATGAAAATCCGAGCCTACGTCTGAAAATCGACCATGATAAAATGGCGGCAGACAACGCCAGGAAAATATTTAAAAAAAGGGTTCATGGTCGGACTGTCGCTCCTGCAGATTGGGGTTGGAAAAACGATCTTTCAACATTCCTAGGGATACCTTTCTGAAACAGAGAGGGGGTACTGGCGTCTTAAAGCAAAAAAATATTTTCGACCGTCTTCACTTAATCAAACCTCCGACCTGTACCGCGTCACGACTCGTTCTCACTTATGGAGCTAACCCACACACAAAGCCCACAATGGTTTCATGCAATTCATGACGGGATAACTAAATTTCTTGCGGATCAACAAGATATTCAGATTCCTGGCTATTTTCGGTATTCGTACTCAGGTGACTTGTTTACACACCACTCCGAAACAAACCTTTCTGGAAGTATCTTTGCTCTCAAACTCTTTTACATGCTCGGGGAAACAGATGAACAAAAAATTAAACCGACCGTTGATCGCATTTTGTCGTTTCAAAAAACGGACGGGAGAATATATGATCCGTCGGTGTTTCGAAAAGGCTTTTTGAGAAATGGGCTCTCGAATCTTGCACATGGACAATTTTGCAACCTCGACAATCATCAATACGTACGCGCAGAAACAAGACAGGCTTACTCTTCCCTTCTCCTTCACGGAATTATTCCTGATCGCATCTATTGTGTCATTCCAACACAACCGGATGCGATAAAAAAATACTTACGCACACTTGATTGGACACGACCGTGGGGAGCAGGAAGCCATTTCAGTCATTTGATGTTCTTCCTCTCCCTGTTGCACAAAACGAACCGCCTTCCTGAAGACCCCTATCGAGAAGCTGTCGACACAGCAACTTCATTCATAGCCTCAATCCAACATGAAGACGGGGCGTGGTATACCGGCTCTCCTTCTCATCGACAAAAAGTGAACGGAGCCATGAAAGTTATCAGTGGTCTAATCGTGGACGACCTCCCGTTTGACCATCCTGATAAATTGATCGATCTGTGCTTAACCAAACATGCCCAACAGACAGACGACGCATGCGATCAAATCAATCAAATCCTCGTCCTGCGCTACAGCGATCGCCTACTTCACCACACGTATCGGCAGGATGACCTCAAAACCTTTTGCTTAAAAACCCTCTCGGGTTGGCAGGAATATTTTTTCCCCACCCTGGATGGGTTCTCTTTCCACAGACATACCGCAAACGAACGGTACTATGGAGCACGAGTGAGTCGTGGACTTAATGAACCGGATATCCACGGAACGGTGATTTTTGTGTG
>CAYHPG010000091.1:0-3073 GCA_964358625.1 uncultured Gammaproteobacteria bacterium | reverse complement strand
ATATTATGAGGAGACGTAAATGACCAAGTGAAGAACGAGGAAATACTGAGGCCAGCAGGCCGAATGTATGACCGAATTACTTCGCACGCTCTGTCCGGAGATCGAACCGTTTATGACGAAATTTCATGTAAAGAATTTATGTGTTGAAACTGACGGAAAGACCGTTGTTGGCGGCGCTTCTTTTGTGCTCAAAAGCGGTGAGATTCACGTACTCATGGGCCCAAACGGTTCGGGGAAATCTTCGCTCTTGAACGCCATTATGGGGCACCCGAAGTATGTGATCACAAAAGGTGATATCACACTTGACGACAACAATATCACCAATTTGCCGACGGAGAAAAAAGCGCAAGCGGGAATTTTTCTTTCACTACAGCATTTACCTGAAATTGCTGGCGTAACACTTACCAATTTTTTACACAAAGCATACTGCGCTCAAAAGGGAGACAATACGCCGCCGCTGGATTTTTATAAAAGGATGGAAGCGCGCGCAAAAGAATTCGGTATCGACCACAGTTTTTTGAGGAAACATTTGAACGCGGGACTTTCGGGAGGAGAAAAAAAGCAATCCGAAGTTTTGCAATTACTTGCCCTTGAGCCGAAATTCGCCCTCCTCGATGAGATTGATTCCGGTGTTGATGTGGACGCGCAGAAGCATGTCTTTTCGGCCATTGAACACTTGCGCAAGAATGGTGTCGGGTTCCTGCTCGTCTCGCATCACCCAAATCTTCTGCAACACATCAAACCCAATCAAGTCTCGATAATGAAGAACGGCAAGGTCGTTGCCACTGGCGGTAAAGAATTGGTCGAGAAAATTTCCAAAGAAGGTTTCGATGCGATTCCATAATTATCATGCCGACGAAAGAGCAAATAATCGAAGCGTTGAAAACGGTCGTCGACCCGGAGATTCATACCGATATATACACGCTCGGGCTTATTTATAGTATCAAGATAGGTGACGATGGCATCGACATTTTAATGACACTTACCACGCCATTTTGTCCGTACGGTGATGAGATCATACGAAAAGTTGAAGGCGCACTCAAAAAATTCGGCGTCGAAGTACGCGTCGATCTCACCTTCAAGCCGGAGTGGAAACCGAACGAAGAAACTCGCATAGCATTAGGATTGTCTCCCCAAAACAGTTAGTACCTCGTTTATTTAATTTTGTACCTGGAAAATTTCAGGATTGCAAGCGAGACGAAGTTGAAAATTTAAAGGACTGGCCTAAGCTAGTCTGAAAAATTTTCGACGAGTTGTAGCCGCAATTATGGGATTTTATGGTGCAAAATTAAGTAAACGAGGCATCAGTCATGGAAGAATTTTTTCTACGTTGAGCGAGGAGCTGGAGAAAGTGCTACGCTTTCTCAACGTCCGAGCGATGATCGAGTGAAGAACAAGGAAATAATGAGGCCTTGAGGCCGAATGTATGACGTGTACAAAAGACATGCCCAGTACTTTACAGCGATTGACGTTCACTTGAGACCGACCATTGCCGCAATTACCGGCAGTTGCGCGGCATCAAGGCCATTGTTTGATGGCGTTACCTCAAAAAGCTTGTCAGCATATTTCCAAAACGCATCGTTGCCACCCTGTTCACTTGCGCACTCCATTGCTTCCGCCTCCTTCCGTGCTTTCGAATGTAGTTGATCGATGGGATAGTGGCGGTACACCCATGCGACATTGCCGTTTTTTCCGTAGTGATCCACCACTTGATGCATCGTTTCATGAAAACGTTTGCAAAAGGGACACTCCGGATCGGAGTATTCGACCATGAGCACGTCGGCATTGGTGTTGCCAAGCACGTGATCTTCGGGACGAAGCTCGAGGAGAGTGACAGGCGCTTCACTTTCAGTGTAGACCGGTTGCACAACCTGCTTTTCCGCGACGACGCCGTCCACTATATTTTTTACGTTTTCAAACGGATACGCGCCCTCGATCGGCATTTGCTTTCCCGTCTTTCTGTTCCATATCATTGTGAAGGGCGTACCATTGATCCCCATACTTCCACCGCTCTCAAAATCTTTTTGTACACGACCGGCGTATTTGCCGCTGGCAAGGCATGCGCTAAATTTCGGGGCCGTCAATTGTTGTCCGGTATTTGTGGCCGGACGAGTGTTGCTAGAAAAAATTATTGCTCCTCCCACGATGATGCCGGCAATAACGATCGCGAGCGGAATGCTTAAGTCGCCCTTTTTGTTCGTGTGTATGGGGGGGTGTTGATGATGCTCCATGTGTGTTTCATTTTCCATGGTCAAAGGCATAAGACGGATAATAATGCGCTCAAGTATAGCACATTCTTTTGAAAGACCTTGATTCGCCTCGGCGGTGCGCGCGGCTGGTTGTCAAATCCTGACTTTGGTGTATGGTGGGATGGGCAGTGGACAAAAAACAAACAAAGGAAAGGATACGGCTATGGGTAATGACCTTCGTGAACAGCAACTGAAGAAAGCAATGGCAAGCTCGAACGAGTTCTGTGTAGTGTGCTACTGCGATATGGGTTTTCCGAAGAGCTTGTCTGTCGATCACACGCGTCGCTATCAAAATGGTGCGCGATACATTGGAGACGGAGCCGGCCAGATATGCGGCCATTGTGATAGAAAGCCGCCCACATCCGTTGCGTAGACGAAGCCACATTAAATGCCCGCTAGAAATCTGTCGAAGCAGAACGGCGGGCTTTTTTAGTGTTGCGTTGTTTCTTTGTTGCAGAGCTGTTAGTGTTTGAGCGTAGAACAATATATGAAAAGAAAAAAGGAAGCCAAAAAAAACTTCATGGATTTTTCGCATTCTACGCATGCGGTTTTTGCGCGCGGGATTCGCGGATCTAATCCGATCATTCATGATGGAAAACCACAAGTGGCTTTTGTCGGGCGTTCCAATGTCGGCAAGTCATCGGTCGTGAATGCGCTTTTGAATGCGCGACTTGCGCGGACGAGCTCGACCCCGGGAAAAACGCAAGAGATCAACTTTTTTGAATTAGGCGGTAAAGGTTATTTTGTTGACTTGCCTGGTTATGGATACGCAAAGATGCCTGCTGGCGCAAAAGAGAAAATCCGTAAGCATATTCTCTGGTATC
>CAYHPG010000090.1:0-3152 GCA_964358625.1 uncultured Gammaproteobacteria bacterium | reverse complement strand
ACCAATTGCGGTCCAGCCAATAACTGGTGCAGCGGTTTTGACTTCATCCAAGACGGCTCTGTCCTCCTCGACGACCTGAATTCATTCGCTGAAAGCTGGCTAAGCGGCATTTAACGTTTTTATAAAAAATTTTGGAGAAGTTGTAATGATGACGAATAAAAAGGCCGTAAACGCCGGCATTTTATGCCTGCTCGTTTGTTCGTTGGCTCCGGTTTATGCCGCCACTCCCTGGCTGCATGCCGATGGCAATAAAATCAAAGACCCCAATGGCAATGTCGTCGTCCTGAGGGGTATCGCCTTGATTGATCTGGGCTTCCTTCAGGACTGGCATGGCGGCGCAATCCCTATGATTGATCGGCTGACGGACAAAAACGACCCTTGCGGCAGTTCGCCCGGCTGGTATCCGAGGGTCATCAGAATTAACGTTACCCCGCTTGATTCGGTAAGCGGCTGGCCGCATCCTTTTAATCCCGGCAATACCGATTTATACGACCTTCTCAGGACGGTTGTTGATTACTGCAAAACAAAGGATATGTACGCAATAATCGACTGGCACTATGTAGCAAATACTTATGACCATGTTTCTTCGACAAGCGAATTCTGGAATTATATGGCGCCGAGATTCGCCAACGACAGCCATGTTATGTTTGAGCTTTTCAATGAGCCGATTAACAATACTTTTGGTAATAACTTACTTGGCTAATCAAACTTAAAAACATTGGTATAACACTGAAGCCAAGCTGTTTACGTTTTCTTTTTCTTCGGCTTTTTGGCTTTCGGCTTTGTTTTCTGCTTTGGGGCAGACAAAACTTGCCTCAAGGCAGTTTCAAAACGACCATATTCTGTTTTTGATGTATCCTCGGAATTCATTGAACTCGACCTCGAATTTTATACCTTGCGGCTTGGTCACGGTCTCTGCCTTTTCTGTGTGTTGATTCAAAAATATCTTTTTTTACCAATCCTTTTAATAATTTACTGGCGGCTGGCCATGTAAATTTTGTCAATCTTTGAGCCTCACTTACGCTTATTTTGCCATATTCGGCGGCAAAATTAACGCAACGCTTTTCATTTTCGTCCAGATTTAAAGCGATTTGTTCTCCCAACATTTGGGCCACATCAGCATCAACCCATACTTTCCGCTGTTTAATGTTGTTTCGAAGTGTAACTCTTACCATTACATGGCCTTTATCGTCTTGTTCAAATATCGGCTCTGGCAATTTCATTTCTATCATATCTGAACGTATGCGTCTTGTCCCTTCATGGGCACATTTTACGAATTCCAAAGCACACATTGCATCCATCAAATAAGGATTTCGTGGATTATGTGTTTCGTAAATATTTTGCGGTGTAACAAAAGGAGGAAATGCACCGGGGCTTTCTACCACAAGATGGTCATCAAACATTTTCACAAAAATCGGCATATTTTTCATGCCGTTTCCATAATTACGGTGAACAGAAGCGTTGACAATAGCCTCAAACCAAGCAAATTCCGGATATTCAGGCGAAGTGAAAAATTTGTTTCCTTTGCCCAGCCGAGAAAAGGTTCTTAATTGTGATTTAAGTATCTGCTCTGCTTGTTGTATTATTGACGGGATATTACCGTCAATAAATTCATCTTTAACGGCATTCCATGAAGGGCCAGTCCCTTCGGTTTCACCCGAAAACCGAAGGAATCTTATTCTGCAACCCGGAATAACACTCCGCGGGTCATTAGCAAACAATAATAGACATGCTAAATTTGGGATAAATTGACCATTTTCATTTGTGCCTAAATGCAAAAGCTCCAAAATATCTTCCTTTGAATGGCCTAATTCCCATTTTTTAATTGTTCGAACGGTTTCTGCGAATTCATTGATTTGTTTAATATCAAAGGCTTGTGGATAATTTACATTGCATGGTTCGAGTTCGACACGAATTTCCCCCTTTTCAGCCTGAAGGTCTTTTAATTCATCTCCTTTAAGTTCTCTTATCTCATCGCCTATTCGAATAAATGCTTGGCCTTTGATTGTTTTAACAACTTTAGCTCCATTATAATAGACCCGAAAAGCTACGATAAAATCGCTTTGATTGTTATTATCATTACGTATTGGAATATGTTTAAAGTCACATTTTGCATCTGGGCAATATTTATATGCAGTCTGTTCAAGTTCGTTTATTCGGGTAGCACCCAAATTTAAGCATCCTTCGAAGGTTTTATCCTTTGTAATACCGACAAAAACAAGCCCTCCTTCGGGTTTAGTGTTAGCCCACATTGAAAAATAATCGCCTAAGTGAACAGGTTGAGCCCGCGCCGACTTTTTTTCGAAGCGTCGGTCCTCAATAACCAATCTTCGAAGCATATTTTCATCACATTTTTCGAAAATCTCATCGGGCGTCAAAAAAGATAATCGACGCGCTTCGAAGTCTAATAACATTTGTCCTTGTTTGGCCATAAAATCACTTATTTAGCTTACGTTTACCGCGTTGTTGCCGCTTGTTAAAAGCTCCCCCATTTCACCAATAAGGGATTTATATGTCAATCGTTTTCCGCTGACGCCATTCAGACCAATTTCGAAGCGTTCTCCGTCCTTAATTTTGCGGTTATTGAAACGGAACGTTTCAGCGTCAAGGTATCGGAACAGGTGGAAGGGTTCAATAGAAACATGCGTTCCTTTAATACATCGCTTGAATAGGCTCCAAAAGTTCTCAAGCCCGTTAGTATGAACATTGCCACGAACGTAACATTCGGCATGGTCTATGAATTCGTGGATATATTCGGCGTTTAGTCCAGCATAAGACCGGAGAGCATCAGTATAAATCCGGCTTCCCTTTTCAACATGGGCGCGTACATGAGGTTGTAGCGTCCCGTGACGGGTATTATTCACAACTAAAGTGCGAACTTCGCCATGTCGTTGTAGAAGACCCATGACAATAGCCTTGCCATTGCCGCCTCGACCTTTGGCTCGACGCTTACCAGAATGCATATTACACGCCTTGCCACCGATATAGGTTTCGTCAGCTTCAATTTCGCCAGTCATTTTTGTAAATGTTCCTTGTTGCAGAGCAAGCCTAATTCGTTGTTGCATAAACCATGCCGTCTTTTGCGTAACTTTTATGGCTCGGCTTACCTCGTAAGAACTGATTGAATTTTTCGAATTAGCTTCCATCCATAA
>CAYHPG010000089.1:0-3238 GCA_964358625.1 uncultured Gammaproteobacteria bacterium | reverse complement strand
TGTTGTTTGACCTCCGGAGCGACACGATATTTCGGTGTGGACATACATGCAAAGAGATGAATGGTTATGATTGCATTCTACCTCGTTGAATCTGTGTCTACTATACGGGGTACCTTTCGCTCAGCTCATGCTTATTTACAAAGAACGACCCTTCACATTTATCAGATTCTTCCATAAAAAGCAAGACCCCCTTTCGGAGGCCTCACGTACGGATCCGCACAGCGCAAATCCTAAAGAACTTTCAGAAAATCATCCGTGGTGATGCCCGCTTGTTTTAAAATTCCAAAAAGAAGCCCACGCTTGCAATCCCGCGGATGTACGGGAATCGATGCCATGCGCTTCGTTTTCGGATGCCGCATGATCACATGACTACCTGTCTGTCGTCGTACAACAAATCCGAGCCGTTCGAGAGCTCGGATAAATTCATTGGGCTTCAGTTGGGGAATGCGAAAAGACACAAATACGTGCTATGCGTGGAGTGGCATCGCTACCGTTACTGTTGCGGCGATATGTTCTTCTTGCTCAACGGGAATTTCATCACCATCTTCTTGAAGCACCAAAAGATAAGCAGAAATCGCATCCTTGATATTCTCCTTAGCTTCTTCAAACGTCTCGCCTTGCGTCATACACCCAGGCAACAAAGGAACAGAGGCGATATATCCGCCCTCTCGCGCTCGCTCAAATAATACGGTGTAGCTTGCAATTTTTTTCGTATCCATATGTCAGTATGATAGCAATGAAAGCTGTCTACGTCAAACCTCCACCTCCCACCTCCCATTTTTTTCACTTAACTTTCCATTCATGCTAAACCCCGCAGCTTTTTTATGCCCCCCGCCACCGAAAAGTAACGCGATCTTGGATACGTCAACATTTGAATGTGTCGTTCGTAAACTTGCTTTGAGCTTCCCCGGAGCTTCTTCACGCAATACACATACCGCACGCACGCCGGATAAAATATTCAAAAAATTTGCGATACCTTCCGCAGATTCGCTTGTGAGACCAGCGTCTGTCAACTCGTGATTGAAAAGCACCGTCACAACCAAGCCACACCTCTCACAAAAGCGCATACGCTCAAAAGTCTTTCCCCACACTTTCAACGTCTTCATGTCTTTATTCACGACGAGCGCTTTAAACATTGGCCGCACATCTGCACCATGCTCTAAAAGAAATGCTCCTGTCGCAAGCGCTTGCTCATCTGTTGCCGGGTTTGCAAAAAAACTTGTATCAGTGAGAAGCCCCGTCAAAAGGCAAAGCGCAATATCCGGAGAAACAAAAACGTGCATTGTTCGCAAAAGATTCGTCACAACTACCGTCGCCGAGGCAGCGCGCGGTTCCACGAGATTCACATCGCCAAAATACGTATTCGTCGCGTGATGATCAATTTGTACAAGCATCGGCCGTGGCGTGCATGCATCACGCAATGGATTGATTCCTGCATATGATGCATCACTCACGTCCGTAACAACCATCGCGTCCCACGGATGGCGAGTGACCGTCTCCACATCATAGACAATCGCATTGATTCCCGGTAAAAAACTAAAATATTCCGGAATCTTTCCAAGCGATACAATTGCAACAGTCTTCCCTTGCGCTTTAAGCGCAAAAAAAAGCCCGAGCGCGGATCCGATGTTATCACCATCAGGCTTTGCGGGAATGACAACACAAATACGCTCTACTGCGAGAAGCGCATCCCATGTTTTTTGATAATGGACGAGTGATGGTGATGCCATAGGAATGACACCACACCTTACTCTTTGGGCAAAAGGCTGTCAAGAAGTGTTTCGATTTCTTGCGCTTTCTGTTCAGTAACATCAACACTCCACGTCAGTGAAGGAATATGATGAATGGGTATGTGTTCCTGCAGCAACATCTCAATATGTCGCGATTGTTTCCGTAAAATACGCAAAATGTCACCGCGTTTATTGTCAGGAAAAATGCTCACCGTAAGACGAGTATTCTTCAAATCACCTGACGTACGCACCGAGAGGATCGTTACCATCGTCCCTTTGGGAAATTCAACATCACGCGCGATAATGGTGCCAATTTCTCGCTGTAATAGTTCGTTCAATTGTTCGATACGGCGCGGCATGACTAGAGAGTTCGTTCCCGTTGCTCTTCTTTATACATCTCCAAAACATCATGCAGTTGGAGAACAATAGGGGTCATAATTTTGAGTCCGCACTCTTGCCCTTTCGTCACACTCGTCACAATTTCTTTTCCAGCGCGCACTTCCTTGATACTCCCTTCTCCCAGAAGCTCTCCTTTACGGAGCATACGAACCTTTGCGTCAGGCACAATGTCTCCTTCAAGTACCTTGCCACCAATAATGCTCCAGGAAGTCTCTTGTCGGAATACTGCGAGTACTTGGAGTTTCCCTAATTCAGTCCGTACTGTTTCTGAAGGTAAGCGTTTTTGCAGCTCTCTTTTTACCCAATCCAAAAGATCATAAATAATTTTGTAGAGCTTCACCGAAACGCCTTTATCGCGCGCGAGCTCTTCCGCTGCGCTTGTCGGTAACACATGAAAACCAATAATTACAGCACCCGTTGATTCTGCATGCAAGACGTCCGCTTCTGAAATTGAGCCGAGGCCTTTACTCAAAATCGTCACCGAAACTTCCGGATGTGAAAGTTTTTCCAGTGACAGCATAATCGTTTCGAGCGAGCCCAAGACATCTGCGCGCACAATGAGTGGTACGCTATTCGCCTTGATCTTCCGTTTTGTCGCGCGCTCAATTGTTGCTGCTGTTGCTTGTCCTTGGAATAAATCGCGTCCGGTAAGTTTTTCAAGTTCGCGCGCGTCCTTCGGTACAACAACAATATCGCCGACTTCCGGCGCCGCTTTAAGGCCAAGGACAACCACCGGCATCCCGGGCGGCGCTTCGGCAACAGTGCGACCAAACCAATCTTTTAGTGCGCGTACTTTCCCATACACCATGCCACGAATACCCAGCACATCGCCCGATCGAAGTGTTCCTAGTTGCACGAGAATAGTCGCCAAGGGGCCCGCTCCCGGATCAACGTGCGCTTCAATAACGGTTCCGACCGCCAAGCGCTCCGCATCGGTTTTACGTTTTTCTTTATCAAGGTCCGCAACAAGAAGAATCATCTCAAGCAGTTGATCAATGCCGGTGCCTGCTTTTGCCGATACCGGCACAAATGGAATTTTCCCGCCCCACTCTTCAGGAATCACCTCAAGTTCAGAAAGTTCTTTCTTTACTTTTTCCGGATTTGCTTCG
>CAYHPG010000088.1:0-3389 GCA_964358625.1 uncultured Gammaproteobacteria bacterium | reverse complement strand
ACTCGCTCTGCGGTGCCAACCGGAACCGTACTCTTCACCGCCACTACCGTATAATCAGAAAGATGTTCAGCAAGATCACGCACCGCCGCAAACACGTGGCTCAAGTCCGCCTCGCCATATTTTCCCGACGGCGTCCCCACGGCGATGATAACGACATCTGTAGTAGGAATAGCTTCCGCATAGTAGAGCGTCGGAATAATTTTTTTCTCTTGCACAAGCGTACGAAAAACTTCCGCAAGTCCCGGCTCATGCAAATGAATCTCACCTCGCTGCAAGCGTTCTACCTGTTCCGGAATATTTCCTAACAAAAAAACATGATGTCCGAGCCCAGCAAACACCACAGCACTCGGCAATCCCACATACCCCGGACCGATGACTGTAATGTTCATAATTTTTCAAACCACTCAACAGTACGCCGTAATCCGTCTTGAAATTTCACCTGTGGCTCCCATCCTAAAAGTTCTTTCGCGCGACAAATATCCGCGAGTGTATCGTGCGGCTCAATGCGCGGAGAGATATGCGTCGTTGGTCCGCCGATAAGCTGTGCGACTTCATTCACAGTATGATTATCGCCTGCACCAATATTCATGACGTCCCCTTTTCCGATCTTCGCACTCTCCATTGCAAGAAGATTTGCCGCTACCACATCATCAACATAGGTGAAGTCACGCGTCTGCGTTCCATCACCGGTAATCGTCAACGTCTCTCCGCGTTTTTTCTGTTGCAAAAAAACCGCAATCACAGTGACGTATGCACCTTCAAACGCGAGTCGCGGGCCATAAACATTAAAATAACGCAACGACACCGTCTCAAGTCCCCAGCACAAACTCGCAACTTTTGCATACTCTTCCCCGACATACTTTTGAAGGCCATAAGGGCTCATCGGATTCGGTTTCATTCCTTCATGTAAGGGGAGGGTCGGCTGGTTGCCGTACGCGGACGATGACGCAGTATATATAACGCGCCGCACCCTTGCATCACGGCTAGCAAGCAAAACATTGAGTGTACCAGTAATATTAACCTCATTGGTCTCAAGCGGCTTATCAATCGAAAGTTGTACGCGCGGCAGTGCGGCAAGATGAAACACGCCGTCCACACCAACGCATGCGCTCTTCAATGCGTTGAGAGAACGAATATCGCCTTCAATAAATTCAGCGCCATTCGGAATATTCTCACGCTTACCGCTCGAAAGATTATCAAAAACACGTACAGCATCGCCGCGCGAAAGGAGCGCTTCGACAATGTGCGAGCCGATGAAACCGGCGCCGCCTGTAACGAGATAAGTCATAAAGTCTATAAAGTCCTTAAAGTCTATAAAGTCAAAAAAATAATCACGTTAGACTTTATGAACTTTCGACTTAGTGTAATGTTTTAATAAACCCAGAAAGTAATTTTGATACTTCATGCGCGAGAGCAAAAATCTCATCAAAATCTATCTTCGATATGTACTGCAATTCCAAGGCAAGGAGCGCCATCGAACGCACTTCGCCGCAAGAACCTTTCGCAATGTATAAAAAATTTCTTAACTCTTTATCGCCCCTTCGTTCAAATCCTTCTGCAATATTATTCATGATCGATACTACTGCTCGTTGGATTTGACTACAAAAATTGAAGTCGCGACAATGTTGGAATTTCTTATAAACAAGGATTGTTAATATTTTTGCTTTCTGTCATGCGACAATATCTTCGAATCTCTCAATGGTCATACACTATCACTCATGACTTTCGACTTTTGACTTTATGGACTTTTGACTTCGAAGGTACGCTTCGACAAATCCGTCCAATTCACCTTCAAGTATCGCGTCCGTCTGATTCGTTTCATACTCCGTGCGATGATCTTTCACCAAATGATACGGATGCAAGACGTATGACCGAATTTGATTCCCCCACGCCGCTTCCGCGTACTCACCGCGAATCTTTTGTTTTTCCACTTGCCGTTCGCGTTCCATGCGGTCCCACAACTTCGCGCGCAAGATTTTCATGGCGCTCTCGCGGTTCTGTAATTGCGACCGTTCACTCTGGCACGTTACGACAATTCCAGTAGGCTTATGTGTAATACGTACTGCTGTCGAAACTTTCTGCACATTCTGCCCACCCTTGCCGGATGCGCGATACATGTCCATCTCGATATCATCCGGTTTCACGTCAATTTCCGCAATATCACCCAACTCCGGCAAGACCTCAACTAACGCAAACGACGTGTGCCGCATTTGCTCTGCATCAAATGGCGAAATGCGCACAAGCCGATGCACGCCTGCCTCGGATTTACAATAACCATAAGCAAAAGCGCCTGTGACGTCAAGCACAACGCTCTTCATACCTGCCTCTTGTCCGCGATGTTCATCGAGAATGCGCGCATGGAGCCCTTTGCGTTCGCAGTACCGCAAATACATGCGCAGAAGCATCGCCGCCCAATCTTGCGCTTCAGTGCCACCCGTACCTGCGTGTATTGCAACAATCGCGTTGTTGCGATCATACTTTCCGGAAAAGAGTGTGGTGAACTCGAGTTGCTTGAATGCTTTTTCAAGAACAATAAAACGCTCCTCACACTCCTGTCGCAACGAGACAGATTGATCTTTTGCGTCGAGCTCGGCAATTTCTAAAAGATCGCTAACATCGTGCGTTATTTTTTCCCACGTTTCGAACTCCGTACGAAGCGCACTTGCCTCTGCGCTCACCGTTTTTGCATTCTTTTGATCATTCCAAAAACTCGGCGCTTCCATCTGCCGATTTAGGACATCAAGATATTTCTGTTTTCCCGCAAGGTCAAAGATACCTCCGTGCGTCGGCGATCCGCGCATGGAGGCCTTGAATACTTTTTACTAATTCTTTTGCATCCATAGAAATGAAAAATTTTCGCAATCCGCCGCAATTCCTCCGAGCGGACACGGTTTGTCCTAGACTAAGTCTGCAAGCCGTCCAGACTTAGTCTAGGACAAGAGCGAGATCAGAGTACAGAAATAATTACTTAAACTCCCCGAGCTCCACCTTCACCGTCTTCTCCTTTCCCTTCGATAAAACCTTCAACATAATCGTATCCCCGGGATTTTTTCGCGAGACAATGCGTGAAAGCGGATGATCGTCATCAATCTTCGTTCCATCAATTTCCAAAATAATATCATTCTCGACGAGTCCCGCTTTATCCGCCGGGCTCCCCGGGATCACCGCAAAATCCGTTTGTGCTTGTCCACGAAGAATGAGCGCACCATAATCAACCGACAATTGATTCTTTTCCGCAAGCTCCTTTGTAACAATCACATACCGCACGCCGAGCCACGGCCGTACAATCTTCCCTGACTTTTTCACGCTCGCAATATCACGCTTTGCTTCATTGATCGGAATAGCAAAACCAATGAGCTGCCCCGCTTGCGAAACGGCGGTATTGATCC
>CAYHPG010000087.1:0-3522 GCA_964358625.1 uncultured Gammaproteobacteria bacterium | reverse complement strand
TGACGATGAATAAAATTATTGGCGCGTTAAAACAGTTGCGTATTAGTAGTGATGACATGCAGACAACGGATTACTCTATCTATCCGCAGTATGATTATTTGAAAGACGGAGGTCAGAAATTGCGCGGGTATGTGGTAACGCAGAATGTAACCGTGAAGATTCATGATCTTTCGAAGGTGAGTGATGTGTTGGATCAAGCAGGGAGTTTGGGTTTGAATCAAGTTGGTGGGATTCAATTTACGATGGATGAGCCGGAAGTTTTGCGGCAGCAGGCGCGGGTGAAGGCGCTTACGAACGCGCAGACGAAAGCGGGTGAACTTGCGCGTATTGCGGGCGTTCGATTGGGGCGTGTCGTGTCGTTTAGCGAGAATGCGAGTGGCGGGTATCCGGTGCCGATGTACGCGAAGGGCATGATGATGGAAGGGGTTGGCGGTGGAGCGCCGGATATTCAGGCGGGTTCGCAAGATGTGATTGTTCATGCGACGGTAACGTATGAGATTGAATAAGGTTAAATGACCTCATCCCAACCTTCTCCTAAAAGGAGAAGGGAATCCTCCTCTCCTCGTAGGAGAGGGTAGGGTGAGGTCTCGATTCTGATTATGAAGATTAAAAAAATTGTCGCACGAGAAATTCTTGACTCGCGGGGGAACCCGACGGTGGAGGCGCGCGTGACGCTGGCGAGTGGCGTTTCGGCTGTTGCATCCGTACCATCCGGTGCTTCGACAGGGAGCCATGAGGCGCTGGAGCTTCGTGATGGCGGGAATCGTTACGGTGGCAAGGGTGTGTTGAAAGCCGTCGCAAATGTGAACAGTCCGATTGCGCGTGCGCTCAAAGGGAAAGATGTACGGCAACAACGCGAGCTCGATGGAATCATGTTGCGTTTGGATGGCACAAAAAATAAATCAAAATTTGGTGCGAACGCCATTCTTGCTGTCTCGCTCGCGTGCGCCCGCACTGCGGCATTCGCATCAAAAATGCCACTATATCGGTATCTTCGCAAATGTTTCACGATTCACGATTCACGATTCACGATGCCACTCCCGATGATGAACATTGTCAACGGTGGCGTGCATGCGGATAGTGGACTCTCAATACAGGAGTTCATGATTATTCCTCGCGCAAAAACATTTGCCGAGCGTGTGCGGTGGGGGACAGAAGTTTTTCACGCATTGAAAGGTGTTTTGAAAGAAAAGGGATATTCGACACTCGTGGGCGATGAAGGTGGATTTGCTCCGCATCTTGGTGCGAACGAAAAGGCGCCACAAATTATTCTCGAGGCAATAAAAAAGGCAGGATATCGACCAGGAAAAGACGTTGCACTCGCATCTGATTTTGCGTCATCTGAATTTTATAAGAATGGAAAATATTATTTTGAAAAAAATAAAGTATACACCGCCGCACAAATGATCGCGACGATCGAACGATGGATAAAAAAATACCCCTTCATTTCCATTGAAGACCCACTTGCGGAAGATGATTGGGATAATTGGGTAGCGATCACAAAACAATTGGGCGCACGGATGCAATTTGTGGGTGACGATTTTTTTGTCACGAACGTGGATCGTCTGCAACGCGGCATTGATTCTGGTGCGGCGAACGCGATTCTTATTAAAGTCAATCAAATTGGCTCGCTTACTGAAACGGTTGATTGTATCATGCTCGCGAAGAAAAACGGATATCGTACCGCAATTTCCCATCGTTCCGGCGAAACAGCGGACACGTTTATCGCCGACCTTGCCGTTGCGGTCAATTCGGAATATATTAAAACAGGGTCGCTCTCACGTAGTGAACGGCTCGAGAAATATAATCGGTTAATGGAAATAGAAGATGAATTAGGAATTAAGAATTAAGAATTAGGAATTATGGAATGTATTTTTTGTAAAACTGTCGTGGGCGAGATGCCGTCGACAAAAGTGTATGAGAGCGCAAATGTCGTAGCGATTTTTGATATTCATCCTACGAATAAAGGTCACACGCTCGTGATGCCGAAAGCACACCATGAGTCGCTTCTTGATGTGCAGGGGGATCTTTTGAAGGAATTGTTTGAGGGCGTACAGAAAGTGGGATCCGCAATGGTAAAGGGGCTTGGCGTTTCTGGGTTTAACGTCATTGTGAATAATGGAAAAGTTGCGGGGCAACTTATTCCGCATTTACACGTGCACGTAATTCCGCGCACGCTTGAAGATAATCTCCAACACTGGCCCGGTGGACGATATCGCGAAAATGAGGCGGAAGAGTATGCGGGGAAAATTAAGAGCGCCCTTTAAAGTAACAACACCCTGTGTTGATTCAACACCGGGTGTTTGCCGATAGATATAGAGCACGTTATGAAAATACTTGTCACTGGTGGAGCTGGCTTTATCGGTTCCAATTTCATTCGATATTGGTTAGCGAAGCATCCAGATGACGAAATTGTCAATCTGGATGTTTTAACATATGCTGGCAATCTTGAAAATTTGAAAGATGTTGCGAACAATAGGCGGTACTCATTCGTGAAAGCCGACATTTGTAATGCGCGAGCAGTGGACGCGGCAATGCAGAGCGTAGACATCGTGGTGCACTTTGCGGCGGAATCGCATGTGGATCGATCCATCATGGACGCCGCGCCGTTTGTCATGACGAACGTCGTGGGTACGCAGGTGCTGTTAGATGCAGCAATGCGACACCAGGTGAAACGCTTTCATCATGTATCCACGGATGAGGTGTTTGGCGCTTTGGAGTTAGACGCGATGGAAAAATTTAGCGAGACAACGCGCTATAATCCGCGCTCGCCTTACAGCGCATCGAAGGCCGCGTCGGATCATTTTGTTCGCGCCGCGTTTTACACGCACGGGTTGCCGATTACGATTACGAATACGGAAAATAACTACGGTCCGTATTTATTCCCGGAGAAATTTCTTTCACTCGCGATTACGAATTTACTGGAAGGAAAAAGGATCCCTGTCTATGGAGATGGGAAATATGTGCGTGATTGGTTGTATGTGGATGATCATTGTCGCGGGATTGATTTAGTTTTAGAAAAAGGAAAAGCTGGGGAGACGTATTGCATTGGTGGGCTGACGCAGGATTTGAATAATTTGGAAGTCGCCCGGAAACTTCTCGCGCTTTTAGGAAAAGGCGAGGATGCGATTGAGTTTGTGAAAGACCGTCCGGGACATGATCGCCGTTATGCGGTCGACTGGTCAAAAGCGCGGCGCGAACTCGGGTACGAGCCGCTCTATGATTTTGATACCTATCTCGCAAAAACCGTGCAATGGTACCGTGATAATGAGGCGTGGTGGAAACCGATAAAGTCCGGTGAGTATTTGCAGTATTATAAGAAGCAGTACGGAGGTTCGTAACTCCCCCTTAGGGTAAGGGGGAGCGAGAGGGGGTTATTGTTGAAAGCGTTATGGATAAGATTTTAATTCTCGGCGCGAAAGGCATGCTCGGGCAAGCGCTTGTCCGAGTTTTTTCAGATTATAACTCCTCCCAACCTCCTCTTATATTAAGAGGAGGAGATCCCCATCTTAGTGTAAGAGG
>CAYHPG010000086.1:0-3556 GCA_964358625.1 uncultured Gammaproteobacteria bacterium | reverse complement strand
TCTGTCATCACCTCTTTTTTAATTGTTCCGGTGATGAACTGGTAAGGAAGGGTTGTAGATACTGGCATCGGTGTCAGCTTTGATTTGTATTTTCCAATCCAGGTATTGTGGATCGAAACAATATCGGGACCGCGGTCTTCCGCAAGCGCGTTTAAAAGCTCGTCCTCATATTCTTCAAAACGAAGGCGGCGCACATTCACGGTGATTGTGGGGTGATCCCTGCGGAATGCGTCAACGAGCGGCTGAATTGCGCTTACATCATCAAAGACGCGCCACCACGTGAGCGTTATCGGTTTGAGCGCTTCTTTTGGCGGCTTGGTGCAGGCCTTGAGCGTGAAGCCGGAGAGAATGAGTAGCGCTGCGATGGAGAAAATTGTTCGAAGGGTGCGACGACGTTGCATGTTTTTTAACCCCTACCAACTCCCCCTTATATAAGGGGGAGGGATTTGAGATATTTTTTAAACTCGGGCGCTATTTCTTTATGCTTTAAGGCGAGTGCGACGGTTGCTTCGAGAAAGTGGAGCTTGGAGCCGCAATCGTAGTAGACGCCGTCATATTCGACGGCGTAGAATGGTTTGGTTTTGAGGAGATATTTGATGCCAGCGGTTCCTTGCAACTCTCCTTTATTATCCAGTGGCACCTTTCGAAGCGCGTCAAAAATTTCCGGTGTGAAAATATAGCGACCGGTCACCGCAAGATCAGACGGCGCTTTTTGAGGGTCAGGTTTTTCAATAATGCTTTTAATTTCATGAACGCGTCCCCCGAGCGGCACTGCATCAATAATACCATAGTGACGTACAGCTGTCTTTGGAACGCGCGCAACGCCAATAACGCCATCATGATATTTGTCGAATACGTTGATGAGTTGCTTAATGGCGGGGATGCGACTATCAATAATGTCATCGCCAGCAAAGTATGCAAACGGTTCGTTGCCAAGGACGGACTCCGCAGCAAGGATGGCATCGCCCCATCCACGCGGGGATTTTTGGCGGATATAAATAAAGTTGGCGAGTTTGGTGATTTTTTTTACTTGTTCGAGCTCTTTCTTTTTTCCCGTTGCCCCGAGACGATACTCCAATTCAAAATTGCGATCGAAATGATCTTCGATCGCGCGCTTGGTTTGGCTCGTGATAATGATAATATCGTTAATACCCGCCGCAACCGCCTCCTCAACAATATATTGAATGACGGGCTTATCCACGAGGGTGAGCATTTCTTTCGGCTGGGCTTTGGTTGCGGGGAGGAATCGTGTGCCTAAGCCCGCAACAGGGATGATCGCTTTGGTGATTTTTTGCATGATTTTACTGTAACAGAAAATTGGCTGTATGACCACAGTCGAATTTTTAAATGAAGACCAAAGAGAGACTTATGTGATAATCGCTGATTTGAGTCGTTTCGCTTCTTCTCTAAAAAACGTTTTCCATACATTGGGCGTAATGGTGTCGATCATGCGCGGAACGTCCTGCGCTGCTTCCGACTTAAGGAATTGTGTACCAAGCTGGAGGGGATCAATATGCCAGTCAAATTTAATTTTCGCCTTCGCCATAAGATCAGCTATCTCCCAGCGTTCTTTTTTACAGATACAGTACAGGTCAATATAATCCCGCGCTGTTGATCGTTGGTAGATGGTAAAAAGTTTGTTGACGGCAATATCCAAGAGACTATCGATGACGAGCCCATTCCGTATTTGTCCGCGCTCAATGCGTGGAAATGGATAATAGGTGAATTCCATTTTCAGCACTTCGTCGGGAAAGCGAAGAAAGAAAAGATTACGATTGAGGGACTGTTGGAAATCAATAGATGAAAATTTGAGCGTGTTTTTTAGTTGCGAAAGAAAAACAGTTATTCCCCGCACGTCGAATTCTTTTTCCGAAAAGAAATCAAGGTCTTCCGAATAGCGATGAAAAAGATAATAGCCCGCAAGTGCGGTGCCACCGCTAAGATAAAACAACGAGGCAATATCTCTTTGCGCTCCTATCGTTCCCAGTATCTTTTTTTGTCGTTCACTTAAGATTTTTTTCTCCATAGACGAGTAGATCAAGATATTTTTTTCGCCACGAATCGTGAATGGAGATGGTATTGGCATATGCACGGTAATCCGACGCACGAATTTTTTCGTCGCCTAAACCAAAATTTGCCATCTGTTCAATTTTCCAGATAGCGAATGCGCGCGAATTTTTTTTCAATTTTTTTTCGTCAACTGACCAGTTGTTCATGATTGTATTGTACATCAAAACAGGATAAAAATCAACCTACATGGCACGCAAAAAATATTTCCCATCCGTTTTTTTGTTTAATCTTTTAGGGCGTTTGGATTACAATATCGAACCAGCCCATAAATCATCAAGGAACATTTTCCACGGCATAATCGTTATGCCATTCACCCTTCTCGGCCTTGTGTCCAATGATACAACAATCATTTTTTTTGGTTTGTATTCTTCATGAAATGCATACATGCTTCGTAGATGATGTGTATGCACTTCCGGAACACCTTTTATTTCAAGTGCGACGTCTCGATCGCCGAGAATAAAATCGATTTCAAATCCGGAGGCGGTTCTCCAATACGAAACAGGATACTCCAATCCCGAGTAATGACTATGAGCGATCACTTCTTGAAGCAGTAATTGCTCAAAGGCGCGGCCAAATATTTCATTTCCGACGACAATGGGACCTCGTTTTAAAAGTGCATTGGCAATGCCCACGTCAAATAAATAAAATTTTGGCGCGTGAATGACGCGCCGTTTTGGCTTCTTCTGAAACGCCGGCACAAAGCGGGCGAGTAATGTGTCAACGAGAATTTGGAAGTATTCTTTCACCGTCGGACCACTCACACCGCACTCGCGGGCGATATTGATAAAATTGACGACTTCTCCGTTACTGAATGATGCCGCTTCTAAAAATCGCGCAAACGCAGGAATATTTCGCGTGAGTGCCTCCGCCGCAATTTCCTCTTTTAAATAATCGCCGACATACGAACGACCTAAACGTTCAGGACGATCTGCTTTGTAATGTCGCGGGAGACATCCGTGATTGAGTGCGCGGAGAAGATTGAAGTCGGGGATTTCTCGCGAGACGAGAGGAAAGAGCTCATAGCGCAGTGCACGCCCTCCAAGAAGATTCGCACTGCCTCGTTTGAGTTTTCGTGCGCTTGATCCGCAAAGGATAAATTGTATTTTTTTGTTGACGATAAGCCATTGGATTTCATCGAGGAGCTGTGGAATTTTTTGCACCTCATCAATAATAACCGGTACAGAAGGATGGTTTGCGAGGAGCTCTTCTCGCAGTAAGGAGGGCTTTCGGTTCAGCCGTTCAAATTCGTCGGATAAAAGAAGATCATAATACGGAGCAGTGGGGAAAAGAGTTTTTAAAAGAGTGCTTTTTCCGCTTTGGCGGGGACCCCATAAAAAGCAACTTTCTTCTCCCAAGCCTTTAAATTGCTGTAATCGTTTATACATCAACTTTTTTATTACATGATATAATAAATATATACTTTATTATATCATATGTAATTATCATGTCAATACTGCGAAGCGCCGAGGCTGTTTCTTACGATTTC
>CAYHPG010000085.1:0-3638 GCA_964358625.1 uncultured Gammaproteobacteria bacterium | reverse complement strand
CACTTTAATGAAGCGACGCTTATTGCAATGCGCGAAGTTGAGGGCAACGTCATCGAAGATAATCTGTTCGAGAAGAGCAGGTACACGACCGCAGTTTCTGTTGCGTACTACGGCGGAATGAACATGATTCGACGGAATGCTTTTTTAAACATGACGAACGGCGTTGTGTTGAGCGAAAGCGTTCGTGGCAATGTGATTACCGACAATACTTTTCTTCTCGATGGAAGCGATGATACGGCGATTGCATCGAAGGTTGATCTCGCTCACACAAGGGCATCGCGCGTTGATCGTAACCGTTATTATCTCGCGCGCGGCGCCGCGGCGGGAAGCGTTTTGGATGCGCGTTATCCGACGCTTGCGGAGTGGCAATCTGTAACGGGTTTTGACGCGAACGGGGAAACGATAACAACGCCCGAACATCCGGACTTTATTCCATGGAGCATAGTGACAAAAACGGTGTGCGCGAACGGATGCGATTATGCAACGATCCGCGCGGCGTATGATGCGATTCCTTCAGCCGTTCCGGGTGTTGCACATGAATTAATGACGAGCAATGTTTCGTACGTTATTGAAGTGCGCGATAATGGCGTTTATGACGGGAATCTTGTGATCAATGTCCTTACGGATTCTGCGCGTACGTTCACTATCGCCGCCGCGCCGGATTTTCGTCCTACCATTCGTCAGGATAATTTTGGGAAAGGGTTTGATATTGGATCAAGCTATGTGACAATCCGCGGTTTCTTTTTTCCGGGCGGACAAAAGACAAATCAATTCGGCAGCGCGATTTTTATCGGAGGAAGCGATGTGACGATTGAAGACAATGTGATTGAAAATATGCCGGAGGCGCCCGCGATTTTTATTCAAGAGGGCGACCGCAACCGCATCCTCCGCAATACGATACGAAATACATTTCATGGCATTATCATGCGTTTCTACAGCGACGGCCATGAAATTCTCGGCAATACGATTGCCGACACGCAGGGCGCGGTTGAAATGATTGATCGTGTGAGTGATGTGCGCATTGAGCAAAATACTTTTTTTCATAATACAGAAAGCATTATTGCGGGAAAGAACAGCGCGATGCGCACGCGTCTTCGCAATAATATTTTTGTTGCTGACGGCGCGAAGAACACCATATTCGCTATAGCAGACGACGGTCCTCTTGCTACATTTGATAGCGATTATCATGATTTTTTCATCACCAATGGAGCGGCAATTGCGCGTATTAGCGCGACGGTATCCGCGACGCTTTCCGAATGGCAATCGCAGGGGAAAGATGTAAATAGTTTTGCGGGAGATCCGTTGTTCGCGCAAAGCGATGCTGCGCCATATGATTTTCATCTCAAATCAAAAGGCGGACGTTTTGATCGCGGAAATTTCAGCATTGACAGGGTGCATAGCCCTGCGATTGACGCGGGTGATCCGGGAACATCGGTTGGCGATGAGCCGGCGCCGCATGGAGGTCGCGTGAATATCGGAGCGTACGGAAAAACGCGAGAAGCGTCGAAGAGTTTTGCAGTTTCCCCTCCTCTTCCGCCGTCGCCGAATAAAGACGGTGCATGGATTGATACGAGCGACGCTGACTGGCAAGACGCAACTAAACAATCAGTTGTTGTGGAAGGAAGTGGAGAAGCGGCGACCGTCCAGTTGGTGAGCAGTGACACGTCATCGTCGGTGTTTGCGCTTCCCTATGCGGCAACCATCGGCGCAGTTGCATTTATGGGAAGCAATGATGGTTTTGCCGCGGGAGTCAATGGCGCGCTGTTCCGTTGGGATGGAGAATCGTGGAAGAACGCACTATCGCCTACAAAAGAAAATATATGGGGTATGGCGTTTGCCAATCCGCAATTCGGATTTGCCGTGGGGAATAATGGAGCCATTCTCCGCTGGGATGGAACTGTATGGACGGTGACGGCAAGCGGGACGACAAAGGATCTTCTTTCCGTATCAGTGCGCGCGGCAGATGACGCGTGGGCAGTTGGAGAAAATGGAACGATTGTTCATTGGAACGGGGTACGTTGGTACACGGTTCAGAGCGGGACAACGGATATTTTGAACGGTGTTCATGGAGTGAGCGGCACGAATGCATGGACAGTGGGGAATAATGGGACGGTGCTTCGATGGAATGGAAATATTTGGTCCACGATTACTGCTCCAACGACGAATGGATTGTTCGCTGTACAAGAACGCTCCGACGGGTCCGTGCTGGTTATCGGAGAATCAGGATTTATCGGCCGTTATGTGCAGGGAAGTTGGACGGTTATTCCATCGGCGACAGCGCAACACTTGCTTGCGATGACGTTTTTTGCCAATGGTCGCGGATGGATTGTGGGTGACTACGGAACAGTGCTTGAAACGTCAGACAACATTACATGGCATACCGTGGAGAGCGGGACCACTGAAGCATTATTTGCGACGGCGATTGAGGGAAACTATCAATGGATGCTCGGCACGAATGGTATTGCCGTGCGCACCGGCAGATCCGCCGTTGCCGAAGGGAATGCGGTCTCACGTGTATTTGACGTTGGCGTTGTTCCTTTATGGAAATCCATCATGGCGGATGCCGCAATCCCCGTGCGCACCGGAGTCAAAATACAATTTGCCACAAGCGCGGGAAGCGAAGGACCGTGGAATTTTTTCGGTCCCGATGGAACCTCGGCGACGTTTTTTGGCGCGGACGAAACACCATTGCCGCCTCTGCATTCCGGAAACCGATTCGCGCGATATCGTATGACACTGACGAGTGGCGGAGGCGCTGGACCGACCATACGTTCGGTGACGGTGCGGTATGCCTATGACAGCTCTGCAGTCTCTCTTGCGCCAACTCCGCAATTGCCGAAAAATGAAGCGCGCATCAACAAAGGATCATTTGTATGGACCGCGGTTCCGGGCGGAGAAAAGTACGAAATTGAAATTGGGAACAACGCATCATTCGCTTCGGTCGCCGCCACTCTGCAAGGACTGAAAGGCGTAACAACACCAGTACCGGCAACACTTGCCGACGGGGCATATACATGGCATGTGCGCGCGATCACCCCTATCGGTCAAAGTGCGTGGTCAGAATCTTTCTCCTTCACGTTGGACACGGTTGCGCCCGATAAACCTCGTTTACTTTCCCCATTTGACGGGAGCACCGTGACAGGAACACCGCCATTGCAATGGACGACTGTTGCCGATGCGACGTCATACGATATGCAGGTTGCGAACAATCTGCAATTTGTAACGCCGATTTTCGATACAACTGATTTTTTACAGAATAAATTCGTTTTCACATCGCCGCTTGCATCGGGCGCGTTTTTTTGGCGTGTGCGCGCACATGACCGCGCGGATAATGTGAGCGGCTGGAGCGTAGGGAGTTTTACCGTGCAGTATATTGTGCCGCCGCCAACAATCGCGCCGCCGCTTTTGACGCCTGTAGAGGCAAGCAGTCTTCCTGCACGCACAGTCGTTTTTTCTTGGGAACGTATTCCTGATACGGCATCCTATACGTTTCAGGTTTCCGCTGATGCGCTGTTCACATCGCCACTTGGAGAAATCAATGGTGATGATGTGCGCGCGACATTTGATACGCCGGCGGACGGCCCGTATTTCTGGCGAGTGCGCGCGCTCGGAAGCGGACCTGAACCTTCTGCTTGGAG
>CAYHPG010000084.1:0-3640 GCA_964358625.1 uncultured Gammaproteobacteria bacterium | reverse complement strand
GCCTTGTTATGATCAAATATTTTCCCGAGAAGATCGCTCCGCTCGCCACGAAAATCCCACTCAAAGAGCGTTTGCATTGCGATGGTTCTCGAAAGATGCCGATTACTCATGCGGTTGCTTTCTATTTCTTCTTTTTGCTTTTCACGCGTAACGTCGGACGGCCTGCATAATATCCGCACTTTCGACACGCATGGTGCGGTAATACGGTAGCTTTGCACTGTCCGCATTTCGTTACTGATACGTGCGCGAGACGAAAAGTCTGCGCGCGCTTTTTTCCTTCTGATGATGTTCTTCGATGTCCTGGAAGAGCCATAAAAAAATTCAAAAGTTAATAGTTTGAGCATAGCGAATTTTTTATACATTGACAAGGGGTGGAAAATCCGCTATACTCCTGACGTATGATGCGAGAAGCTCCAACCTATCGACCCACCGATGAATACGAGAAAACAGTTGACGTTCCAACGGCCGAACGCTTCCTTCCTATTTACCAAAAACGATTGGGAATCCTTGAGGGTGATTATGATATGGAAATGAAAGCAATACAGGTCACGCGCAATATATGGCCGGAGGGTGCATCGGTCAAGGTCATGAGCGACTGCATTGAAAAAGAGAAAAAACACATCCGCAAGCGCATCGAGCAATGTGAGCGCGCACTTGAAGCAGTTGCAGCATAAATTGAAGCGTAAATAAAATTCCCCCGATCGCGATCGAGGGAATTTTATTTTGAGAGACACTACATGAATGCAACGCTCGCTACTTTATCACCCACCTCTTTGAACCGCATGATCCGCACGCCTTGCGTTGCGCGTCCAACGATCGAAACGCTCTTTAAGGTAATGCGAATCACCTGTCCTTTCATCGACATAATAAGAAGGTCGCCTTTTGCTCCTTCAGGCAAACCGTCGGGCGCGACAACCATTGCTGATATAATCGCTCCGGTCTTCGCCGTCACCTTTGCGGTCTTTATTCCCGATCCACCACGCCGCTGCACTTTGTATTGTGCAAGCGCAGTACGTTTACCAAAACCATTTTCCATGACGACAAGCAACTGTTGCTTTGCATGCGATGATTTCGTGGTTGTTACAACATCCATGCCAACGACCGTGTCTGCTTTTCGCAATCGAATGCCACGTACGCCTGATGCAACACGTCCCATGGCGCGCACATCACTTTCCGCAAAACGAATCGCTTGCCCACCGCGCGTTGCAAGGACGATTTCATCCTTCCCCGTTGAAGGCTTGACCCATTCAAGTTCGTCCCCTTCTTTGAGTTTAATCGCAATAAGCCCCGAACGGCGCACATTCACGAATGATGCAATCTCCACTTTTTTAATCACACCATTTCGCGTTTGCATAACAAGATACTGCACGCCGGAAAGCTCGGAGAGTGAAAGAATGGACGACACTTTTTCTCCGGGGCCAAGTTCCAAAAAGTTTACGACCGCCTGCCCCTTTGCCGTACGCGATGCTTGCGGCACTTCATGCGCTTTCAATTGAAATACACGCCCACGCGTTGTAAAGAAGAGCAGATCAGAATGCGTTGTTGTGCCAAAAAGATGTTCCACTGAATCTTCTTCTTTCGTGGTAAGTCCTATCACTCCTTTTCCTCCGCGTCCTTGAATCTTAAACGTTTCCGGGGGCAAGCGCTTTAAGTACCCGTCGCGCGTAATCATGACGATGGTTCCTTCGTTCGGAATCAAATCCTCTTCAGAGAACGCACCAATGCCGCGAGCAACGATATCAGTCCGCCGCGGATTTGCATACTGCGATTTGATTGCGTGCAATTCGTCTTTCACCACACCAAGAATTTTCTTTGGGCTCTTCAAAAGCTCTTCGCACTCTTTAATAAATTTCCGCTTCTCTTTGAGTTCCTCTTCCACTTTCAAGCGTTCAAGATTCGCCAATTGCTGCAAACGCATTTCCAAAATCGCAATTGCTTGACGCTCGGAAAACTTAAACTTTTGCATCAAGTTCACTTTTGCTTCGTCGCGATCTTTCGACTTTTTAATCGTTGCAATAATGCGATCAATGTCTTCCAATGCCATCACGAGCCCTTCCAAAATATGCGCACGATCTTTTGCGCGCGCGAGATCAAACTGTGTGCGCTTCACGATCACGTCTTTGCGATGTTTGATAAACTCTTCCAGCATCATTTTCATCGTCAATACACGCGGCTGGATGCCATCCAAAAGGGCCACCATGTTCACATGGAATGTCTCCTGCAACTGTGTGTATTCAAAAAGTTGATTCAACACTTTTTTCGGGTACGCATCGCGTTTGAGCTCCACCACCACGCGTACGCCTTCCTTATTCGATTCATCACGCAAATCTTTAATCCCATCAATGCGCTTCTCCTTCACCAGATCCGCGATCTTCTCCACAACCGACGCCTTGTTCACTTGATACGGCATCTCGGTTACGAGAATCACATGGTGATCGTCCTTCTCGCGTATTTCAGTTTTTGCACGCATCACAATGGCGCCGCGTCCTGTTGCATACGCCGCCTGAATATCTTTCACCGAATACATAATGCCGCCTGTTGGCAGATCCGGCCCTTTCACAAATTGCATGAGATCCTCAACCGTCGCGTCGGGATTATCGATCAAATGCATAATGGCGTCACAGAGCTCACCAAGATTATGCGGTGGGATATTCGTCGCCATGCCAACCGCAATACCGACAGTGCCGTTTAAGAGCAAGCTCGGAAGTTTTGTCGGTAACACCGAGGGCTCCTTTTCTCGTCCATCGTAATTCGGAACGAACGCAACTGTTTCTTTTTCAATGTCGCTCAACAGTTCTTCTGCCGGCGCCGCGAGCTTACATTCCGTGTATCGCATGGCCGCAGCGCTGTCACCATCCATTGAGCCAAAATTGCCCTGACCGTTTACCAATGGATAACGCATAGAAAAATCTTGCGCCATACGCACGAGAGAATCATACACCGCGACATCACCATGCGGGTGATATTTTCCAAGCACTTCACCAACAACGGTTGCTGACTTGCGGAACTTGGCGCCTGCTTTGAGACCCATGGTCCACATCGCGTATAGAATGCGACGATGCACGGGCTTTAAGCCATCACGCACATCGGGAAGCGCGCGCGCAACAATGACCGACATTGCATAATCAAGATACGACTCGCTCATTTCAGAAACGAGTGGACGCGCAACAACGTTGCTTCTTGGTATCGGTTGTAATTCTTTTGATTTCATGGTGTCTGTTGTTCTTCTAATTTTTTCTCAATATCCGCGACGGCTTCAGGTGGCAATGCTCCCGCTTTTGGAATCTGACGAACAACCTCTTTTAATTGCGTAAAACTTTTTGTGATATCGTCGAGTGGCTGACGCAATTGTTTTCCAATCGCGGGGAAACCAACAGTTATGGGTTCTTGTTTTACTTTCTGCAATGTCTCTCGAAACGAAAATCCCCACAAAATGATAACCCCTACCATGACAAGTCCGACAAAAAGAAAAAGAAAGGAAGATTGCTTCTTCATTGTGCTTCAAAAAGAATAACGCGCGTTTCTTCTAGAGGAAGATCTTTTGTCGTCAAGCGCAGCTTATCCAGCTTCTCTTTTGCCGATGCCCCCATCTCTTTGCAAAAACGATCGACGCTATCAAGCTTCATCGTGATCCCCGGCA
>CAYHPG010000083.1:0-3703 GCA_964358625.1 uncultured Gammaproteobacteria bacterium | reverse complement strand
GTGATGACAGAATTACGCACCACGCCGTCCATTTCACTCCGTCGCTTGAGAGAAAATTTTTTGGATGTCGTCGCAGACGATGTGATTCGTCCGGATTTTCCCCAAGCAGGCCAACCGCCAAAAGAACGCGTCTTTGGGCTTCCCCTTTCCGTAGACACGCTCGTCCTCTACTATAACCGCGACCTTTTGAATACCGCTGGGATCCCTGAAGCCGCGCGCACATGGAGCGAACTCCAAGAACACGTGCGCAAGCTCACAAAGCTCGACAAAGAAAAAGTGCTGCAGTCCGGCGTTGCGCTTGGCGCGTCCGCGAATATCCCGCGCTCGACAGATATCCTTTCGCTCCTCATGATGCAGAACGGCGCAGAGATGGCGGACGAACAGGGCTTTGCGACGTTTGATCGGATCCCGAATGGAATGACGGACCGCAATGTTGCTCCCGGCGAAGAAGCGCTCTCGTTCTTTACGGACTTTGCGAACCCCACGAAAGAGGTGTATACATGGAATAAGACGCTGCCGGACGCGCTAGAATTTTTTGCAAGCGGACGCCTTGGATATTTCTTGGGATACTCCTATCAATTGCCATTGATCCGCGCACGCGCGCCAAAATTAAAATTCGGCATCACCAAAGTTCCGCAAATTGAATCAACACCGGAAATAAACTATGCGAACTACTGGGTGGAATCGGTTTCAAAAAAATCAACGCAAGTAAACGCCGCGTGGGCATTCGTCCAATTCATCGCCGAAGCCAATCAAGCGCGGACCTATATCGCCGCTGCTAAACGCCCGCCGGCATTACGCTCGCTCATTCCGGAATTAAGCGAAGATCCCGATCTTGCCGCATTTGCAAGTCAGCTGCTTACGGCAAAAAGTTGGTATAAAGGGATCAATGCACCTGCTGCGGAAAAAATACTCGGTACACTCATTGATACGGTGGCAAGCGGGGATGCAGAGCCGCAAAAAGCATTGCCATTTGCTGTTGGACAAATTAACCAAACGATACGGTAGAAAACATTGAATCATTGCTAAATTTTATTGTTCGAGCCCGGTCGAGAACCCCCCTAAAAAACACTTCTCGACTCGCTCACTTCGTTTGCTCGCTCGAAGAATAATTGTTCAACACTCTAACGCTGATGAAAAAAACATTTGCCACATTCGCGCTTGTTGTGTCGCTTACACTGTTTCTTCCCACAGCTTCCGCTTCCGCCGTCAATTACAAAAACGAAGCTGTGTCTGGGGACACAAGTGCCTTTTCAGAGGGAACAACGAAATCTCCGCCGCCTGCAACGCCGTCAGACCCCAATGCATTTGTCGGCCCAAATGTAACAGCGCCAACGTCATTTGTTAGTCGAATCCAAGAATGCATTGACACCGGCAACTGCTCGCTTTGCGATGTGTTGAAATTCTTTGGCACGATCGCGCAATGGATCCTTGCCACAGTCGGCGCGCTTGCACTTCTCTTCTTTGTCCTCGGCGGTTTTGATCTCTTAACATCAGCAGGAAAACAGGAGGCGGTCGAAAAAGGAAAAAAGAAAATAGTCGGCGCACTCATAGGACTTTTGATTGTCCTCGGCGCGTATTTTATTATTAATACGGTCCTTACACTTGCAATAGGAGATCCAGGTGGAAGCGCAAAAATAAAAACAAGTAAAGGGTCGTACGATTGGTACAATATATCATGCAAATAATTATGATAAAAAAATATTTTTCTCGATTCATTACGTCCCTCCTCATCATTGCCCCGCTTCTTGCGAACGCTACGGAAGATATTACCATTAAAGACCCCCTTGGACTAACCAGTCCCTTCGACCTCTACGGCAGGCTCATCAGGGGGTTTACTGCAGTCATGGGCGCAGTCGCGCTATTCTTCTTCATCTTGGGTGGATTCAAGTGGCTTACTTCCGGCGGCAATGACGAAAAGGTAAAAAAGGGCCGCGACACACTCATCTGGGCAACGCTCGGGCTTGCGGTCATTTTAAGCAGCTATATCATCCTCTCATACGTTATCGCCACATTGAAAACCGCAGTAGGAACCCCCTGAGCTTTGAATTACGAAACTCCGATTTCCCCCTCCCTTGATGGGAGGGGACAAAGGGGAGGGTGTGTAAAGCCCCTTATTTCCACCCTCACCCTAACCCTCTCCCATTGAGGGAGAGGGAATAAAGAGGGTTTCGTAATGCACAGTTTAGTAGCAAGTTATAGTAAAACGTGGTATACTTTTCAGAGTAAAAACATATCCACAATCTCTTTATTCTTCGAGCGAAGTCGAGAAGTACCCTAAATTTTACTTTAAAACCTAATATCTTTAATAAATCTCTATGGTACGACGTATCAAAGGAATTATCACCAAAGTAGGAGTATCTGCCGTGGTATTTGGGCTTCCGCTTCTTACGCGCGCGGCAGAAACACTTGACGCAAACTACCTTCTCGGCGGAGGAAGAATTGAAAAGTCATCCGGTCTTGGCACAAAAGACATTCGCGACACCATCGGCTCAATCATCAATGTCTTCATGGGGCTCTTGGGAACTGTCGCAGTGGTCATCATCTTGATTGGTGGATTTCAATGGATGACTGCCGGCGGCAACGAAGAAAAAGTTGAAAAAGCGAAAAAGATGATCGGCGCGGGTGTGATTGGTCTTGCTGTCATCTTAGCTGCCTACTCTATCACGAAGTTCGTGATTGGAAGTCTTGTCAATGCAACATAATATCGCAAAACGCGTACTTGTCGGAATGGTGGCACTCGTTATCCTTGTGTCACCATTCTTTGTATTGGCGCCGTTGGCATTGGCGCAAGGTGCTGATTTCGGTTTGTCGAATGCGGCGAAAAATGCAGATCTTCCAGGGTCACAGGCGGTGATGAACGACCCACAACTAGCGGTACAAACCGCTATTGGGAGACTTATCGGTTCAGCACTCACATTTGTCGGTGTTATTTTCCTTATCCTCGTTATTTATGGTGGTGTCATGTGGATGACATCCGGCGGCAACGAAGAGAAAGCGGGTAAAGCAAAAAAACTTATTGGCGCCGCAGTCATTGGTATGGTCATCATTTTCGGCGCATACGTTATTACTTCATTCGTATTCGATACAGTTCGAACCGCGACTAGCCCTGCTCCTTCCTAAAATAAGGATGGGGGATAGGATTAGTAGTTCAATCCAATCTATGCTACGCTTTTTTTCTTCACTTTTCTCCATAGGTCTCCTTGCTATCTTTATTGCGCCACCAGCGTTCGCGCAATTAGGAGCAACAGGACGTGGATTAGATAAAGCGGGAGCTACAGTAGACGTTGTGGCAGAAGGATCCGGGTTTAGTACAGCAAATGTGGGTGGCCCCGTCGGCGTCGCCGGCGCGCTCGTAAACACGTTCCTCTCTTTGATTGGCATTGTCTTTATCATCCTCATTATCTACGCGGGATTCAAATGGATGACTGCCGGCGGCAACGAAGAACAAGTCAACAAAGCAAAAACAACCATCATCAATTCCGTCATTGGCATTGCGGTCGTCATGGGCGCATTCGTGCTCTATAAATTCATCGAGGGCATTCTCTAATAAAAAAGATTTCCCTCTCCTTGTTAGGAGAGGGCTAGGGTGAGGTCTCGTAATAGTATGCAAAAAAATATCCTTCTCACGACATTCATATTTTTTTTCAGTATCGCTGTTGTCGCGCCTTTTTTTGCAAACGCACAACTCAATCTCTGGGAA
>CAYHPG010000082.1:0-3751 GCA_964358625.1 uncultured Gammaproteobacteria bacterium | reverse complement strand
CACGATAAGCGTTGCAACCCTCGTTTGCTGGGCGATCTTCATAACATCCTTCGGCAATTCAAGCGTGCCCTCGCCCTTTCCTAGAAAAACTTCCGCCTCTCGTTCGTTCATTTGCCACACATCAACAAGCGGCATCACTTGCGCGAGCTCACGGCGAATGTTTTCATCAGTGGGCAAAAGAATTGACGGGTTCGGGATAAAACAGGTCATTGCGCCGCGTTGCCGCGCATATCGGAATGCTTTCCGTGCAAGCGCAAGCTCGGGAAGACGAATGCCCGTAGCAAGTACGTGCGTCGTCTTCACTTTCTTCATCTCTCGCAATGCCTTGTTTGAGTCATTACGCGTAATGATGTAAAGCGGCTTATAGGAGAGCACAGTACTTTTCTTGCGTTCGCCATCACCATCAACGATGATGAAAGTGATAGGCGTCATCGGCCGAGGGATCTCGATCAGCTGAATGCTCTGACCGAGAGCGTACATACGAATGCGGCTCGACAATTCCTCGTGCGGTACGTCCACAAGAGACGTGATGAGTCTTACAGACGCACCAAGTTTCTGAAGCCCCACGGCGATATTGAGTGCAGACCCTGCGGGCTTGCGCTGTGTTGCCGATGGCGCAGTAAAGCGAATGGAAACGCGCTTCTTCCTCCGGATGACAAGAACATGATCATCCTGATTCTCTCCAGGGATTGTCGCATAGGTCACAAGATCATGCTTCCCTTCAGGGAGCGCGAGAAGTGACGCCCAGCCCGCAGAAAACTGGAGTTCGCTGATTTTGAACGGAATCTCGACGTTCGCTGGCCCAATGCAGACGACGTGCATTTCTCCTGCCATATCCCCTCCTTACATGCTGTTTGTAATGTCCGTTCTGAATACTTCCGCACCCTATTCCTAACACACTTTGTCATCTTTAGTCAACCCTATAAAAATAGACCAGTCTTGCTTTTTTATTTCACCTATGTTATGGTAACGCGTTGATCGTTATGGCAAGAACTTTGCATCGTTGATATAATTTGAGGACAAACTTTTGGAGGGAATAAACTATGAGCAGTACGATCGTCTTCACTGACATCGATCGAACGCTCGCGTTCCCTCCTGAAATAGGTGGGACACGAGAAGTCGTTTCGATCCCTGGCGGCGTTACATCCGTCATCGCTCGAACAACTATCGAAAAGGTTGCCGCACTTCGAAGACAAGGAGTAATCTTCTGCGTTGCAACTGGACGACGTTTTCGAGGAGCAATCGGACTCTTCAACGTCCTTCCGCTCGATCACTTGTTGATTGAGCACGGATGTGTGATCATTGGGCAAGATGGCCGTCCTGATGCTGCGTGGGAAATGTTGCAGCGTCCTACAACCGGCGTCTTTGGCAAACACGAAGGATCACTATGGGAATTCGAGCGCATACTACAACGCGAAGGACTCACGACTGACTCGGATGGACGATGGGCTTCATTCCGTGTTGGAGTGAAAGCCAACTCTCTCTCCGAAAAAATGGTACAAGAACTTCTTATGCGTACACTCCCTGAAGGAATCACGCGAACCATGAATCTCGGCGATATCGATTTCCTGCCAACAAGCGGCGGAAAATTAAACGCATCGCGATTCATCACTGCTCGTTATGGCATTGCCATTGACGCGACCGTTGCGATGGGCGACGATCGAAATGATATCGAACTCCTTGCAGTTGCAGGATTCCCCGTAACACTTGTCGGGGCGACTTCCGAGGTCATCGAACTCGTGCGCAAACGCGGCGGCTATATTGCCTCTAAAGAAGCGCATGAAGGAGCAATCCTTATGCTCGATTGGATTGCGAAAAAATGCAATGCTTCCGTGTGATAAAAACACGTGAAGCATTTTTTATGACAAAATTTATTACCGCTATCGTCAAAAAGGTAGGCGCGCTCCAGCGCGAACAATTCTCCAAAAGTATTCGACAAATCAAAAAGGGTGATTGGGGCGACTTTCTTACGGCAACTGATCTTGCGTCAGAAAAAATTTTAATAAACGCCATTAAAAAACGCTATCCGACACATACGATTATTGCGGAAGAAGGCGGCATGATGATGAAAGACAAAGACAATGTCTGGTACATTGATCCACTTGATGGCACAAATAATTTTTCCAATAGGATTCCGTTCTTCTGCATATCCGTTGCATTTCAACATAAAGGAAGGGCGCATACATCGGTCATTTATGACCCCATTCACGATGAGTGCTTCACTGCAAATGATCGAGGATTTTTTATTAACGGACGCAAAACCACCATAAAAAATACGCGCTTAAACGAAACAATGCTTGCAATTGAAATTCCGCCCAATACGCAAAAACGAGGAGCAGCGGAGCACACATTGCGTGCACTCCCAAAAATTTTCTGGAAAACGCGCATGATAAAATCACTCGGGTCAACCGCACTTGAACTTGCCTATGTTGCCGCGGGACGACTCGGCGCATTTGCGCTCGCCGGACTTTTTTATCCATGGGATATTGCCGCGGGAGCGCATTGCATTACCGCGGCTGGTGGAATCGTGACAGATTGGCGTGGGAAACCATGGTCACCAACAATGGGAAGCATTATTGCCGCAACACCGGCATCGCATAAAGAGCTTTTAACGATCCTCAAAAAACAATGAACGCCCCTTGACAATGGTGCTCTTTTACTAGTAAGATTGCGGAGCATTCTCTAATAGTGGAGAAATGCGTTCTTTGGAAAATCCAAAGGGAAAGGAGGAGTGCCGTGGGACAGGACCTCATGCAGAGTGTCATCGCAGCGCTCTTCCCGAACCCGGAGGAGCTCACGATTGAACGCATCGAGCCGTCGGGAGTAAGTGGCATCACTCCGGGACTTGATCGCGTCTTCGTGGTACGAGACGTGAAAACGCAAGCGCTCTACGCTATTAAAGCAGGAGACCGGTTGCGCGGAAATACCATCCAACGGCAGATTCAAAACCGCATCCTCCTCGCAACTGTTGGTGGAGGGATTCTCCGCAACAAACTTCCGCTGGTTCGTTTTCACGCGGAAGGACTCCCCGATCCTATTCGAGAAGCCATGGCAATGGATTACTTCTCCGAATGGAACTTTTCGGAAGGAGTGCTGCGGGGTATCATGGACAACCCTGCATTCATAAGAACGTGGAACGAGATCCTTACCACGTTCACACGGCTGTGGGAAAAAACGAAAAAGTCGTGGGGCAAGAAGACGCTCGACACCATGACACGAAATCCGCTCCAGCGTGCGCAGAACGTCGAACAGCACACGCTGTCATTCGTCCTTCCGGGGATGAGTGAACCGCTTCGCGCGTTCCTCGATCTTCCCATTGTCATTGGAGAGCAAGAGTATCCATCACTCCGCAGCGCATTTGAAAAGATGCAGGCATTCGATCCGCCGCGATTTTCGGTCGCGTGTCACAATGACCTCAATTGTGACAATCTCGTGGTACGACCAGATGGCGATTGGGCAGTGATCGATTGGGAGTGGGTGACCGAATGCGCAGACTGGCGTATGTCGCTATCACACCTCATCGGTTGGTGGTGGGCGAATACCAGCCGTCAGATACAAGCGCCGAGTGTCATTGTACAGGACGGGAAACTTGTACTTACGTCATCGCTCGAGCTCCCGAGTGTATGTTACTCCTTCATGCACGATGCCTTTAACATCGGCGCCGCATACCGAAAAAAAACGAACGAGTCAAAAAGATGGCGAGAACAAGTGCACCGCTATCTTGCAACACTCTTTATTGGTGAAATGCGTT
>CAYHPG010000081.1:0-3753 GCA_964358625.1 uncultured Gammaproteobacteria bacterium | reverse complement strand
GCCAAAATATTCTTTTGGAATACCAATGGTGAGCCCTGCAATATCACGATTGAGTTCAGCAAGTGAGGCGCGCGTCGCTGCAACGATACTCGTTGCATCGTATGGATCGTGTCCAGCGATCGCATCAAAAAGAAACGCTGCATCGCGCACGGTTTTGGTGATCGGCCCTATTACATCAGTCGACGACGTCATGGAGAGAAGCCCGTGCCTATAAACACGACCATAGGTTGGTTTTAATCCCACGGTATTGGTAAACGACGCTGGCTGGCGGATTGATCCTCCAGTGTCAGACCCAAGCGAGGCAATACATTCGCTTGCGGCAACAGCAGCAGCAGATCCTCCGGATGACCCTCCGGGAACGCGCGTCGTATCCCATGGATTTTTTGTTGGGCCGAATGCGGAATTTTCTGTTGACGCTCCATGCGCAAATTCGTCGAGATTCGTTTTGCCAAGCACAATCATGCCGTGCTGTTTCAATCGCGCGACAACCGTGGCGTCATACGGCGGGACATAGTGCTCAAGAATCTTCGATGCTGCAGTCGTACGCATTCCTTTTGTTGCGATGATATCTTTCACGGCAATAGGAATTCCCGCAAGCGGATCAAGTGTTGCGTGGTGTTTCCTGTATGCGTCAATATCTTTTGCTGCGGCAATTGCGCCTTCTGCATCGACCGTAAGAAACGCATGAAGTTTTTTATCATGCTTTTCAATTGAAGAAAGACAATCGCGCGTCAATTCTTCCGCAGAAAATTTTTTCTGCGTAAGCCCTTCCGACGCTTCTGAAAGTGTGAGTTGATTGAGATTCATTGAAATACCGCTTTTACTTTTACATGATCTCCTTCACGCGAAGGAATTGCCTCAAGAAGTGCATCACGCACGGAGGATTCCTGCTTTTGCGCGACGTCCTCTCGCAATACATTTGTTCCTCCGGCGGCATGTGCGGTTGGCGGGACGCCCCGCGTATCAACGGTTTGTAACTGCTGAACATAATCCAAAATATGCAAAAGTTCGCCCGTGAATTTTTCGAGTTCTTTGGGCGTCACGTGAATATGCGCGAGTTCTGCGATGTGCGCGACGTCGTCTTTGGAAATAAGTGCTGCCATAGTATTACGTTATCATGGCGAAAAATTCTTTCTCCGTCAAGATCACCACGCCAAGCTTTTTCGCCTTCTCTGCTTTTGATCCGGGCTCTGTGCCAACGACCACGTATGACGTTTTTTTCGACACCGACTCCGACACATCGCCGCCAAGCGCTCGGATTTTTTCTTTCGCCTGGTCGCGAGACATCAAAGAAAGACTTCCTGTAAGAACAAAAACTTTTTTCAAAAACTTTTGACTTTTGACTTTTGACTTTTGACTTTCTATAATCACACCATTCTTCAAAAACTTTTCGAGCAATCGCTGATTTTCTTTGTCAAAAAACCATTCATAAATACTCTTCGCTATAACTGGCCCTACTTCATGTATTGCTTCAATTGTTTGCAAGGATGCCCCTTGTATTTTTTCAATTGTTCCAAAATGATTTGCAAGATCAAGTGCGGTTTCTTCACCGACATGCCGGATTCCAAGCGCATACAAGAAACGATGCAACGGTTGCGTATGCGATTGCGCAATCGCGTCAACAAGATTCTGCGCTGACTTTTCCGCAAAACGCTCGAGGGGTTCGAGATTACTTTT
Organism: uncultured Gammaproteobacteria bacterium; assembly: GCA_964358625.1. Classification (GTDB taxonomy): domain Bacteria; phylum Patescibacteriota; class Patescibacteriia; order JACQSD01; family JACQSD01; genus JAUSHC01. The sequence continues at coordinate 2,076 of CAYHPG010000081.1, read as the reverse complement.
CGTAAGTACAAAAAGATCCGCCGCATCGGAAATAATGCCTTCCTGCAAAAGCCGTTCGACAATCTTCTCTCCAAGCCCGTCAATATTAAACGCTTTGCGGGAAACGAAATGAATGATGCGCTCGAGCGTCTGCGCAAAACATTTTGGGTTGGTACAGTACGTCGCCACCGATTCCCTAGACTTAGTCTGGGATCCTAGACTAAGTCTAGGATTTTCAACTTTCGATCCACATATCGGGCAGTGCGTCGGCATATGGAATATTTTTTCTTTTCCGGTCCGCAAATTCGGCAATACGCGCACAATGTCGGGAATGACATCGCCCGCTTTCTGCACGATGACCGTATCACCAATGCGCACATCAAGACGGCGAATCTCATCTTCGTTGTGAAGTGTCGCGCGGGACACGGTTGATCCTGCGACGAGTACCGGCTTTAAATGCGCAACCGGTGTCAATGCTCCTGTGCGCCCCACTTGCACTTGAATGTCAAGAACAACTGTCGTTGCCTCTTCCGCTGGATACTTAAATGCAATTGCGGCACGCGGCGCTTTTCCCGCAACGCCAAGTTTTTTGAATAGCGCAACGTCATTCACGTTCACCACAATCCCATCCGTCCAATAAGGCAATTTCGGACGCAGTTTTCCAATTTCTGCATGATAGGTAAGCACATCGTGGAGCGTTAAACAAAAACGATTATGCGGATTCACCTTGAATCCAAAAACTTTTGCAATAAGATGCGACTCTGCGTGTTCTGTCTGCCCAAAGTCAGTCACACAATCATATGCGAAGAAATCAAGTTTTCGAGCGGCAACAATTCTGGAATCAAGTTGACGAATAGATCCCGCCGCAGCGTTGCGCGGATTGGCAAATTTTTCTTCACCTTTCTTTTCTTGTTCGCGGTTCAGCGCATCAAAAACTTTCGTGGTCATGAACACTTCCCCGCGCACTTCGATACGACCGCGGGAAGCAGCGACAAACGCCTGTTCAAGCAACTTATCAACCGCGCGCTTTCCTCTACGCGAAACGCAATCGCGATATTCGGGCATATGCTCGAGATCGTATCTCTGTGAATTTACAGAGATACGATCTCTGTAATTCAGATGCAACGGGATTGCCTCAATGGTTTTGATATTCGCAGTCACATCTTCCCCTATTCGTCCATCGCCGCGCGTTGCTGCGTAGTGAAATAATCCTTTCTCATAAACAATAGAAAGTGCAAGTCCATCCATCTTGATTTCGGCGTAATACCCATCGGTTGAGGTCGGACCTCCTAAACGAGGTCCGACCTCGGTAGTTTTTAAAAACCGCCGCAGCCGTTCTTCCCACTCTTGCACTTCTTCATTTGAGAATGCATCCGTAAGCGAAAGCATGGGTACCCTATGCTGCACTTTTTTGAATGCGGGAAGCGGCTCCCCGCCAACGCGTTGTGTTGGGGAGTCGGGTGTCACTAAGTCCGGAAATTGTCGCTCGATTTGATCCAATTCATGTTTCAACGAATCAAGCGCTGCGTCGGAAATTTCAATGCGATCAAGCACATGGTAAAGATACCGATGCCGATCGATTTCTTGCCGCAGTTTTGCGATACGTTCTTTCGCTTGCGTTTTTGTCATAGTGCATTACGGCGTCACCGTCACCTGCACTGTGTCGGTAGCTGAACTTTTATCGTCATCCGTTACTGTCAAGGTTATTGTATAAACGCCTGGTTGCGAGTATGCGTAACTTGGAAACGGTCCGTCAACGCTCGCACCATTGCCAAGATCCCAATGCCAAAAAATGTTATCAAAATTATTCGGAGAAAAGGAATCGCTCCCATCAAGCCAAAATATTTGATTTGGAAACACGGTGATAGATTTTTGCGACGATTGTGGAGTACCATTGAGGGCTGCTGTTGCCGCTTTCGCAACAGCAACCGGCGGGACGTCTTGCGCGACGACATCCACCGTCACCACATTGCTCCGTTTTGTATTTCTTCGATTCGTCACCATAAGAGAAATTGTAAAAGATCCTGCATTAGCATACAGGCGACGTATGACGACTGACCTTGTCTGCGCAGTAAAGTCCCGCGTATTAAATGATAT
>CAYHPG010000080.1:0-3769 GCA_964358625.1 uncultured Gammaproteobacteria bacterium | reverse complement strand
GCTGGCGGGTTTTAAAACCCCATATCAAATACAGTTCGAAGAGTACCTGTCTGTAGGCAGGCTCGACGGGCAGTGCTACAGATGGCACGCTGTACACACATGACCTTCAACCGCGACAACGACGAGCGTTACGTCAACGTGAACCGGAACGACAATGACTGGAATGACAACTGGTCGTTCGGCGGCGTCCGCAACTTTCTTTGGCAAGCAAACAGGCTCCTTTCTATATGAGAGGAGCCTGTTTCATAAACTGTTTTTGCCAACCACCGAGCATGCGACCAACGTCTGCGATCGGCACGGCGATCTCGGCGAGTGTTTTTGCATCAATCGCTTTAAGCTCAAACGCCGTCTGCAGGAAGTATTTCAGCAGATCAAGTTTCATACTTGCTTTCTGAATGAGAAGTAGTTTTTGTGATCGTTCGGAATATCCCGCGATGAGGAGAAGTTCGGTGAGTTCGATTGCGAGCGTCGTTATTTTTTCACCGAGCGAGTAGCGGAGCAGTCGCGGAATGCGCGGGAGATGATTCATCCATATTTTGAACGCTGAAGAGAGCTTTTGTACGACCGGTAAATTAAGGGTGTCGAAACTCCGTTGGGGGGGGGGTAGTGTTCATAGAGAAAAAATTTAGACCGTTGAATAATTATTTTTGTCATCCTCGGGCTTGACCCGAGGATCCAGAAATACTGATCAATACTGGATTCCCGCTTCCGCGGGAATGACAGGATAGAGTATGAAAAAATTATTATCTTCCTACGACGATATCATTTCGGTTGAAAATTTGCTAGGCGCGTGGCAGGAGTTTGTGCGCGGGAAGCGGGGCAAAGAAGGATGTGCAAGTATTTGGCAGGAATTTGATGGACGAGATTGTCGCACTGCACCACGATCTTTCGTTACTGATCTACCGCCACGGCGGCGAATGATGCGCCGGATTGTCGCGCATCCGACGGAGACTACGCTTCAGTCACATTATGGGCTACTCGCTCATGGAAATGCATGGAAACTTACCAACAATGTCCGTACTCTTTCGTGGCTTTCTAAAAGTTTTGTGGGATAAGAAAATATGATACACTATAATTATGTCAACAGACCTGCAACCTGTTTCTGATAAACAAATCAAATGGAGCTATTGGTACCTCACGCATCGTGAGCAGTTGAAGCGCGCATTGGTGATTGCGCTCATTGTTTTGTGTGTGAGTTTTTGGGGGTATTCAATCATTCGTTTTAGCTATCTTTTATTGGTTGAAGAGCCAAAAACACAAGCAGCAGTTGCCGGGCTTTCGAGCGATATTGTCCACGCTCGTGATTTTCTGCAACCACTTGAAGATATCGTTATTGTCACGACGAATGTCTTTACTACTACAGACAAACATACGGATTTTTACGCCCGTATCCGGAATCCAAATAGCGAATATGCCGCGCGTTCATTTACGTATTCTTTTACATATGACGGTGGCCAGACTCTGGAACAACAAGGGTATCTTCTTCCGGGCATGGAGATGGACGTGTATGCGCTTGGACTTTCCGGCATTGAGTCGCCACGAAATCCGCAGCTCCTTATTACCTCGGTGCAGTGGAAACGTATTCTTGGTTGGAGTGAGAAACAAAGAACGATGCTGGATTTGCCCGTGACGGATATTGCCGTTGCTCCGATTGCAGACGATACGCGCGGTGGCACGGCGGTAACGTTCACACTGATCAATAATACGACCTATAGTTTTTGGGCGATTGATGTTCCTATTGTGCTTTTGCAAGGAAGTCGAGTTATTGGAGCAAATGCGATTCGTCTTGAGAAGGTGGAGTCTGCCGAGCGACGCCCAGTAACAGTGCAGTGGTTTGGCGCGCCAACGAATGCAACGAGCGTCCGCGTGACGCCACAAGTGAATATTCTTGATGCGTCTGTTGTTCAGAGTATCCGAGGCGGGGAACAAAAGTTTTGATATGCGGCTTCGGGATACTTTTCGTCGTTTTGATTGGATCTTGTTTGCGAGCGTTGTTGTGCTTTTGGCGATGGGGAGTATGGCAATCACGAGCGTTGCGTTGTCGCGCGATGTGCCGGACTGGCAACACATTGCAAAGCACGGGGTATTTGTCGCGCTTGCACTTGGTATGATGTTTTTTGGAACGACGATTGATTATCGAGCGCTTCGTGCATGGAATCGCGTGAGTTATGTAGGCGGTATATTTTTACTTCTTGCCGTACTTTTTTTGGGCACAACGATTCGAGGAACGCGCGGATGGTTCTCTCTTGCAGGCGTGACATTCCAACCAGTCGAAATTGCGAAAATTATTTTTCTTGTTTTTCTCGCGACTTATTTCGAGCGGTGGGCGCGTGAGAGTGATCGCATTCGCCATGTCCTGCTTTCTGGTCTTGGCGTTTTTGTATACGTGGCGCTCATTGTGTTACAACCCGATACAGGGTCTGCATTTCTTTTTTTCTTTGTGTGGTTTTCGCTTCTCGTCCTTGTGGGTATTCGTCGCCGTCATTTTTTTGCACTCGTATCGTTGGGTGTTGTATTCGCTGCGATTGCGTGGATGTTTCTTTTGCATGATTATCAGCGGGCGCGCATTATGACGTTTTTTGACCCCGCGCGTGATCCGCTTGGACGCGGCTACAACACCATGCAGGCGAAAATTGCGGTTGGCGGGGGGCAATTTTTTGGACGCGGGTTTGGTTTCGGTTCGCAAAGTCAATTACGTTTTTTACCAGAAGCAGAAACGGATTTTATTTTTGCGGTGATTGCTGAAGAGTGGGGATTTATCGGTGCGCTTCTTCTTCTCGCGGCGTGGAGCGTTTGTTTTTGGCGACTTTTCCTTGCATTGCGTCGTGCGCGCGATGATTTCTCTCTTTTTTTTCTTATGGGAACACTCCTCTTGTTTTTTTTAGAGGTCTCTGTTACTATAGGCATGAACATCGGTCTTGTGCCGGTGACGGGGCTGACATTGCCGTTTGTGAGTTATGGAGGGAGCTCGCTCCTTGCACACGCACTCATTTTCGCAATTGTCCAAAGTATTATTATTCGTAACCCCGCCACACAGTGATTTTATTGTATGACTACACTGCAACTGCAAGCAACAAAACGTACGGAAAAAGTAAATAAAGTACGAAATGCGGATGCGATTCCAGCGATTCTTTATTGACATGGTGTCGCTGCAGAATCTTTGGCAGTACCGTATATGGCATTTATGAAAGTATGGCGGCTCGCAGGAGAGAGTACGCTCGTCGATATCGCAATCGATGGACGAGAACCACGCAAAGCATTAATTCACGACGTGCAGCACGACCCTCTTACGGAACGATTATTGCACGTTGATTTGTATGCAGTGCAAATGACGGAGAAGATGAAGACAAAAATCCCCGTACATATTATTGGTGAAGCGCCAGCAGTAAAACAAAAAGGAGGCCTTCTTGTGAAAAGTCTTAGTCATCTTTCCGTGGAGTGTTTACCGGGAGATCTTGTGCATGAAATGACGATTGATATCAGTCATCTTGATACATTTGGGCAGTCGATTTATGTGAAAAATCTTGTTGCGCCGAAAGGCATCACGATTCTTGATCGGGGAGAAGAGCCGGTTATTACGGTGATGCGACCGAAGACAGAAGATGAATTGGCAAAAGAACTTTCTGCAGAAACCGCAGATGTGAAAGTAGAAGATGCCGTGAAGGTGCAAGAGAAAGGCAAGAAAGAAGAAGAGGGAGAAGCGGGTGCGGACGCGAAAGCAGGAGATGCATCTGCGAAGGGTGCTGCACCCGCAAAAGGCGGATCTGCT
>CAYHPG010000079.1:1784-3841 GCA_964358625.1 uncultured Gammaproteobacteria bacterium | reverse complement strand
GAAGCGCGTGCTTCGCATAGTTATATCGCCGAGTAATCGGTGTTCGTATTTGTTACGCAAGCAGAATATACCTTTATTATATCTCAATACACAGCGAAGAAAGTTGGAATTGACCGCCCAAAAAGAAAAAACCCCCGATGCGGACGGAACCGCATAAGGGTTTTTTTCATAGTGATATTATCAGTATAACAAACTTCTATTGTATGTCAAGCCCTACCTTTTCACAGCACAAACTTTCAAATGGGACACGCGTTATCTTAGCGCCCCTTAAAGAAACAAAGGCGGTGACGGCGTTGGTTTTGGTGAAAGTGGGATCGCGGTATGAGACGGCGCGGACTAATGGGCTTTCGCATGTCTTGGAGCACATGATGTTTAAGGGCACAAAGAAGTGGCCGACGTCACTTGCGATTTCGCATACACTTGATTCGATTGGCGCGGAATATAATGCTTTTACATCCAAAGATCACACGGGCTATTACATCAAAGCGAGCGAAGAAGAGATGCCGCTTGTGCTCGAAATGCTCGGGGAACTTTTACTCCACGCCACGCTTTCCGCGGAAGAACTTGAGCGCGAGAAGAACGTCATCGTCGAGGAGATTCACATGTACGAGGATAATCCGATGGCGCACATTGGGGATGTGTATGAAGAGTTGCTGTATGGCGGATCGAAACTGGGCTGGCTTATTAGTGGCTCCAAAGAAACGGTGTTTGGCATGACGCAAAAAGACATGCTTGACTACCGCGATACGTATTATCACAGTGGACGTGTGCTCATTGGTATCGCAGGTAACGTTTGTACGCATACAAGGGTCACCCTTGCATGCAAGGGTGACCCTTGTATATTGGAGTTGCTTGAAAAATATTTTCGCGTGCCGAAGAAACCGTTCGGCCAGCGTTACGAGCCGTTTGTTGCGCAACAAAAAAAGCCGCGCGTGAAAGTGAGCTTTAAAGAAACGACGCAAGTGCATATGACGCTTGGATTTCATGGATTCAAGTATGGCGATAAGCGTCTCGCGGCTACGAACCTTTTGCATGTGATTCTTGGGGGCAACATGAGTTCGCGATTATTTATCGCGGTTCGCGAACGTCGGGGGCTTGCGTACTATGTTCGGAGTGGTATTGAGATTTATGAAGACACTGGAGGATTTTCCGTGTCAGCGGGTCTCGATGCCTCTCGGATCGAGCTTGCAATTCAGATTATTGTGAAAGAACTCGAACGCATTCGCGATAAAGGCGTGACAGCCAAAGAGCTCGACAAGGCAAAACATTATATGCGCGGACACACGACACTTGCGCTCGAAGAGACAAGCGCGGTCGTTGATTGGTATGCAAAGCAAGCACTCTTTGATCAGCCATTAAAAACTCCCGAACAGAAATTGAAGGAAGTGTTTGCCGTCACGCGCGAGCAAGTGCAAGCCGTCGCCAATGATCTCATTGACATGCGTCGCGCCAATCTCGCCATGATCGGGCCGTTTAAGGATGAGGAGAAGTTCTTGAAGTTGTTGCAGTAATATGGAAGTGAAATTTTTTGATAGCAAATTAGAAAATTTCCTTAGCGGACTTGAAAAATTGACCATTGCGAAGGTAGTACGGACGGTGGAGCTTTTAAAAGAATCTGGTCATCAATTAGGAATGCCGCACAGTAAATATATCGGTCATCGTTTATTTGAACTACGCGTTCGAGGAGATCAAGAAGTGCGTATCTTTTATACATTTTATTTAAATTTGGTGATGCTTTTGCACGGGTATGTAAAGAAATCACAGCGTATTCCGTCTAAAGAATTAGATATTGCTCATCAGAAGCTCGAAGCACTTGACAGGGGATAACATATACGTTATATTCTATTTATATGAAATCATTTACATCGTTTACAGCTTTTAAGCGGCGCATGCTCAAAGATTCCGAATTTCGTAAAGCGTATGACGCTCTCGAACCCGAATTTGCATTGGCAAAAACGATTATTCGGCGACGGCTCAAAAAGGGTTTAACACAAGCAGCACTTGCACGGAAGATGAAAACAAAACAGTCCGCGATTGCGCGTCTTGAATCCGGTAAC
>CAYHPG010000079.1:0-1774 GCA_964358625.1 uncultured Gammaproteobacteria bacterium | reverse complement strand
TAAAGCGGCAAAAGCACTTGATGCGCGTGTGAAGGTTTCCTTTCAGTAACGGTTTTCACAGATTTTTTTGTCCTCGCCATGATCGGTCGGTTTAAGGAGGAGGAGAAGTTTATGAAGTTGTTGCAGTGAAATTTGACACGGCATTTTCGCCATTCTATACTACTTTTATATGAATCAAGATAAAACATTACAAGATATTCTTGAGATCGTGCAGTTTCTCAAGGATAATATGGCAAGCAAGCAAGACTTAGAGACGCGCATCACTGAGGCCAAGAGTGAATTAATGACTCATATTGATAGTTTTGTTGTACTCCATCAAAAACTCGATACAGAATTAGTAGCACTTCGCTCAAAATACGATCGTCTTGAACAACATGTCCAGCAACTCGCGAAACATCTTCAATTGAGTTTACAATAGTTTTTCAATTAACAGAGAGAGCGGTCGCAAGCGGCCGCCTTTTTTGTTATAGTAAGAGTTATATGAGAATTGGAATCGATTGCCGAACAATGTTAAGCGCGGAGACCGGCGAGTTGGCGGGGACGGCACATTATACGTACGAGCTCGTGCGGCATCTTTTGGACTTCAGAGATCGTATCTCTGGAATTCCAGAGATACGATCTCTGAAATTTGTGTTGTTCTTTGATGGGCGATATTCCAGAGATACGATCTCTGTATTATACAGAGATCGTATCTTGCCTAATGTCGAAACAGTTTTCTTACCTGTATCACGCTTACCGCTGTTGTCATCACATTTCTATCTTGCTCGCGCGCTTCGTCGGGCAAAACTAGACGTCTTCCATTCTCCTGCGCATCCGTTGCCGCTCTTCTATCGAGGGAAGATGATTTGGACCGTGCATGATCTCGCCATTTATGATCATCCCGAGTGGTTTCCGAAAGGGCTTCGTAAATGGTTTGCGACGCGTGTCACTGTGCCGCGCGGGATGCGGCGCGCAGTAAAACTCATCGCGCCATCGGAAAGTACGAAGCGCGACATCATAAGAATTTTTAACGTGCCGGAGAAGAAGATAGTGGTTATATACGAAGGAGCGACAGAGATAAATCAAAATGCAAAAATCGAAGATCAAAATGACAATGCAAAATTTAAAAATTACTTTTTGTTTATCGGTACGATTGAACCGCGGAAAAATCTTGTCCGTTTGATCGACGCTTTTATTCGTTTCCGTAACGCAGAGGTCGGACCTCTCGCGACCGCAGCAGCTGCAAGAGGTCCGACCTCTCTCATCCTCGCCGGCGCCAGTGGATGGAAAAACGACGATGTTTTTATGGCGATTGAGCGCGCGAACGTGAAACTCGGTAAGGAGAGTGTGCAGTATCTCGGCTATGTAAGCGAGGAAGAAAAAATTGCGCTTCTTAAAAATGCAACTGCCTTTGTGTGGCCGTCGCTCTATGAAGGATTTGGTTTGCCTGTGCTTGAAGCAATGGCCGTTGGCGTGCCGGTGATTACGTCAAACGTGTCGAGTATCCCCGAGATTACTGGTGATACTGCAGTACTCGTGAATCCTGAAAATATCGAAGAGATTGTTTCGGCAATTGATCGTGTCGTGCGTGATGAAGCATTGCGCGACCAATTAAAAACGCGCGGGCTTGAACGCGCGAAACAATTTACATGGGAGAAGACGGCGAGAGAAACGCTAGCCGTCTATAACGATTGTGGAATTCATTGACTAGCTTTTAAGCCGATCGGCTTAAAAGCTAGTCAGGAGATTTTGAAGAATTTTACCTAAGGAAGCTCTGTACAACAAGCCAGAAGAT
>CAYHPG010000078.1:0-3951 GCA_964358625.1 uncultured Gammaproteobacteria bacterium | reverse complement strand
TCTTTTCTTTTTCATCTCTTTTTTCTTCATTGAGTCTTTACCAATAAATAGACGCTATAGCATTCATTTATTGGTACTGCATTTTTCGTGTTTTATTTCTTTAGATTGTATCCTGAGCTTGTGGTTCGACTCTGCTCACCATCATGAGTCTGTCGAATGGTCAAAGGATTGTCCGTACGGCGTCCGTGGACATTGTGGTTATTTTGGAGTATGGTAAGGTCATGGAAAATAGTAGTAAAATTGATGATGCGATTTTGATCGACAAATACAATACGCAATTCGATCAATGTCTCCGAGAGTCTACCACATCCAAGAATTTTTCGGCGATGGGTTCGGTATTGGAGTCGCTTGTTAGAGAGTTTACGTCCATGGATGTTTCGGATCAAGTTATTGATGCACTTATGATGGATGGAATCTCGTATCTTTTTTATGCTATTCAGCATTATGATTCACGAAGCAATCTTCCGTTATCTCGATTTGCGCTTGCACATATTATTTCGCAATTAAGAAGGAGACATGAAGGAGTATGGCAAACAAGGATAGGTTTCTCTAACACAGTAAAGAAATTTTTTGACACAAAAGAACATTTGGCGGAAGTGCTAAAGAGAAAGCCTCTCTTGCAAGAAATAGCGATAGAAATGAACGAAGACTCCAATCGCCTTCGGGGCACATTAGAATCTGCTGGCTATAAAGACTTAATGGATAGAATGGTTTGAGGATGTATGAAGCCCTGACCTATATCCAATAAAGATCATTGAGACTGTAGAAAAATGGTTGCCCGTCAGGTCGAGCGCCGTTTCGAGCGAAATCGTCACCGCAGACCCGAGGAATATCTGGATATTTCGAGGGTCGAGGAGGCGATTGCAGCCGAAACGGCGCTTAAGATGACGGGAATAACGTCCCCCTCAAGCATTTTTCTACAGTCTCAATTGAGTTTATCAAATACCATGACAAAAGACATCGTCAAAGCAATCGGTATTGCGGTCGTTGTAAGTGTTGTTTTTGGTATACTCGCGGATATCAATAGAGTAGCCGCAGTGTTCTTGACATTCATTATAATGTGGTGGGTGTATGCCGATGCAAAGCGCATCGGAATTCATCGGTATGCAACGCGGTGGGCGTTTTCGCCGCATACGTGGGTGTTGCCGACGATAATTTTTTGGCCGGTCGTTTTTATCATCTATCTTGTCATTCGTTCACGTATCCTTGCGGGAAAAATTCCGTTGCGTACTATGCCATCGTCGTAATGAATCCACATCACCCGGAGATGTGGAGTGAGATAACTATTGGTCTGCTCTCGGCTCGTACGATGACAGACCTTCTTTTTTTACAGAAAATTTGATACAGTACGGACATGAAGAAGTACTACATCACCACACCCATCTATTATGTGAACGACCCCGCAACAAAACTTCCTTCGTTCGTGTTGTTACGGGGCAGGCGTTCCGCATGATGCTATGAAAAAGTTCTATATTACAACTCCTATTTACTATGTAAATGACATTCCTCATATTGGGCATGTCTATTCGACAGTGGTCGCGGATGTGCTGGCGCGATGGCATCGGATGCAAGGGGAGGCAGTATACTTTTTAACAGGCACGGATGAAAACGCACAGAAGAATGCGGAAGTGGCGTTGCAGAGAATGCAGAATGCAGAATTAGGAATGCGGAATGAACGAGACTTCATTCAGAAGTATGTCGATGCAATGAGCGCGAAGTGGCAGATGACATGGGATGAGCTGGGCTTCTCGCATGACGATTTTATCCGCACGACCGAAGCGCGGCATGTTAGAGGCGTTGAAAAATTTTGGAAAATAGTCTACGCAACGGGCGATATTTATAAAGGAAAGTACGTTGGTTTATACTGCACGGGGTGTGAAGCGTATGTTGTCGAAAGTGATCTTGTTGATGGAAAATGTCCGTTGCATAAGAAAGCGCCGAAACAGCTCGAAGAAGAGAATTATTTTTTTCGCGCGAGTAAATATAAACAGAAAATTCTTGACCACATCGCGGCACATCCGGAATTTGTCCAGCCGATTGCGCGGCGTAACGAAATCGTCCAATACATCGATCATCATTTCGGTGATTTTAGTATTTCTCGGCAAGCGCTTTCGTGGGGGATACCGGTCCCTGGTGATCCGAAACAAGTTTTATACGTTTGGTTCGATGCACTGATCAATTATCTCACAGCAATCGGCTACGGAACTGACGATGCGAAATACAAAAAATTCTGGCCGGCAGACGTGCATCTTGTTGGCAAAGACATTATCAAATTTCATTGCGCGCTTTGGCCGGCAATGTTGCTTTCTGCGGGCGTGGAGCTTCCGAAACAGGTTTTCGCTCATGGATTTTTTACCATTGACGGGCAAAAGATTTCGAAGTCACTCGGTAACGCGATTGATCCGGTCGCGCTCGTGAAAAAATATTCTGTGGATGCGGTGCGGTATTTTCTCCTGCGTGAAATTCCGTTTGGTGAAGATGGCGATTTTTCACTTACACGTTTGGGCGAGCGATATAATGCGGACTTGGCGAATGGGGTGGGGAATTTAACGGCACGTGTCGTAACGCTGGCAACGAAAATGCAGAATGCAGAATGCAGAATGCAGAATGTTTTGACGGATCGAGTTGTTGAGACATGGAGCATCTACGAAAAAGCAATCAACGAATTTCGTTTCCATGACGCACTTACGGCGGTCTGGGATTTTATAAAGACGTGCGACGGATACATCGAAGAGAAGAAGCCGTGGACATTAAAAGGGAAAGAGGCAGAAGAAGTCATCACACCACTACTCGAATCTCTTCGTCATATCGCGTGGTGGCTCTGGCCGGTGATGCCTCAAACTGCAGAGCGCATTTTTACGCAGCTTGGTATACTGGAAGATGCAAAAAAACAATCATTGGATGATGCGAGGAAATGGGGGGAAATAGCATGTAAGCCAGTGAAGGGAGAGTCTCTTTTTCCTCGATTAGCATAATGATATGGCACGAGAACGAGAAAAAAACATTCGTCAGTTGTTTCGATACAGAAATTGATTGAGCGTCTTGATACAACAAAACCCCAGATCGCGACAAAATCATCTCCAAAAATAAAAGCAGCTTAATTATTATGAACCTGTAGAAAAATGGCAAATTTTAGTCTTCGAGCGTAGTCGAGAAGCTAAAATGGTTCGACGACGCTCACCACAGGTTTTGGCTAACTTCTCGACTCGCTGCGCTCGCTCGAAGAATAATTCTACGCTCTCATTATTTTTATGACCTTTACACTTTTGGACGTCATACTTCTTCTCGCGGTGTTTGGTTTTTCTTTATTCGGTTTGTGGTTTGGGCTTATTCATACGCTGGGGACGCTTATTGGAACAGTGATTGGTGCAGCTATCGCGGGGCAGTTGTATGCTTTTGTCCCCGGGGAACTGGCGAGTATTCTATCGTTCGTTGGTATCACGTTTGCAGTTGCGAGACTCGTCGGGATGGGGACTGCTCTTATTGAGAAGATTTTTCATATTATTTCTATTCTTCCATTTTTGAAGACGATCAATCGTCTTGGTGGAGGGATCTTTGGCTTTGTTGAGGGCGTGCTTTTTGTCGGAATTGTACTTATTGTTGCAAGTCGGTACAATCTTGGGCCATGGTTTACGAACGCAATGACACAATCGAAAGTTGCTCCTCCACTGGTTGATGCTGCAAAGATTTTACTTCCACTTTTGCCGGTTGCGTTGAAACAACTGCAATCATGGATTCCCTGGGTGAAATTTTAATATGATTCCGAAGCTGTACGACACGCACGCACACGTGCAATTCAATGCATTTAAAGACGACGGACATGAAGTGATCCGGCGGGCGCTCGATGCGGGCGTGATAATGAATCTCGTGGGCTCGCAAATTGATACATCAAAACGCGCCATCGAATACGCGGAGCAATATCCCGAGGGCGTGTATGCGTTGATCGCTCTG
>CAYHPG010000077.1:0-4051 GCA_964358625.1 uncultured Gammaproteobacteria bacterium | reverse complement strand
GGAGCAACTTGCGCGGATACGAGATATACGGTCAAGCGAGAGGCGTCTGTATCATTATCTCGTGCGGATTCCTGAATTGGCGAAGCGACGTGATAGAATTGAAAAGGAGCTTTTATTACTTTGCGAGGCGGCAGCGAATAGTGATCATTCTCCCGCATCAATACAAACAATTGTTTATGATATTCTCGAGCCTCGTCGGCGCGCGGAAGAGATTCTTGAGAACGCGCGAAATTTTAGCGCAATGGTGCGCGCGCGGGGGATGTGATATAGTGCGAGCATGATAGCAAATTTTTTATGACACTTTTTCTACTCATTCTTTTCTTTTCTCTTGTCGGCGGATTGTTTTCTCTTGTCGGCGGGCTTGTGCTTCTTTGGAAAGGGGAGAAGATTCAGGAATTTTTTATTCACTTGTTAAGTTTTGCGGCGGGGGCCATACTCGCGACTGCGTTTTTGGATCTTTTGCCGGAAGCGGTTGAAACCGGTCTTGCGGCTGAACGCGTATTCTTGTGGATGTTCGGCGCGTTTGTCGTATCGTTTTTAGGAGAAGGACTTTTTTTACGCTTTCATCATCACGACACGGGGAGTCGTCTTTCATCCGCACCGTGGATGCTTACGGTGAGCGATTCACTCCATAATTTTTTTGATGGTGTTGCGATCGCAACCGCGTTTGTTGTAAACGTGCCACTGGGGATTGTGACAGCAATCGCGGTTGCCGCGCATGAAATTCCGCAAGAGATGGGTGATTTTTCCGTGATGTTAAATGCGGGATGGAAGAAATCGCGCGTGCTCCTCGCAAATGTTATTTCGTCGCTTTTGACCGTCGTTGGCGCGCTTCTCGCGTTTGCATTTCGAGAAACGATTGAGCAGTATGCCGGTTTTTTTCTTGCAATGACTGCAGGAATTTTTTTCTATATTGGCGCATCCAGTCTTATCCCCGAGCTGTATCACTCAACGCGGCGTGATAAGTTGACGCACGTGACTCTTCTTTTTCTTCTTGGTATCGCTGTTGTGGCGCTTCTTTTAACGCTCTTGCGCGATGTTGCGCAGATAGAATGAGTAGTATGACAGGTATTGCCATGTATTCATTGGTCGTGATACGCTCAACGTATTGAACATTAACACTATTTTTATGAAACGATTTTTCATTTTTATCGTTATTATCGTTATTGCCTTTTTTGCGTATTGGGTATTTCGTCGACCACTTGAAGCGCCGACAACCCAAAAAGAAGAGGCGCCGCTTGCGACAAGTGTTCAGTCCGAGCGTGATACCGTAGAACGCGTTGCAGAATCCGTATCGTCGAAAGCGGGAGACGACCTCATCGACGAAAACATTCGTGTCACATCACCAAAGCCGAATGACAAACTCACGTCGCCATTTGTTGTGGTGGGGGAGGCTCGTGTGTTTGAGAATGTCGTGAATGTTCGTGTAACAAATACCAAGGGCGAGGCATTCATCAACGAGACAGCGTATGCAAAAGCGCCCGACGCAGGGCAGTTCGGCCCGTTCTCGATTAATCTTTCGTATAAATTCAAAAACACGAAAGAAGGGTTCGTTGAAGTGTATTCCAAGAGCGCAAAGGATGGGAGTGAGCAAGACCTTGTCCGCATTCCGGTGATTTTTGAATAATATGAAAACGACTGCAGGCGGAGGAGACAACAGCGCGCATTATCAATGCGGCGTCTGCATGTTGTACTACTCCGAGAAACATTGGGCGGAGGAGTGCGAGGCGTGGTGTCGTGAGCATGCGAGCTGTAACACGGAGATCATTAAGCACGCCGTGGAGCTCGATACCCATAAGGACGTATGACACAAGACGATTTTCGTCCGTACAGCAGATGGATTATTTTTGGGGTGATCGCACTCATGGTGCTTGGGCGCTACGTCTTTTTTTTATTGCCGATTGCGATTGTCGCGGGAGTGATCTGGTATCTTTTCAAACAGAAAAAAATAACGTTTGATTTTACTCAACCTAAAAAAATGCCCTCTATGCCACAATTTAAATGGAGCTACGTTGCCTACGGAGTTGCTGTTCTTGCATTCCTTCTTATCATTATTGACGGGCTCGTGTCCGTTCCTGCTGGGAGTGTCGGTGTCATCTACGATCGCGGGCGCGGGGTGCTTCCAAAGCAATACGGTGAGGGTCTTCACTTAAAAATTCCGTTCTGGCAAGTTGCGACGATTATGGACACACGTCTTCAAGTGTACACGATGAGTGTAGATGATCAAGAGAAGGCGCGTTATTTTTCGGAGCCGATTGAGGCATTGACGCTTGATGGACAACGAGTAGACATTGATGCGACGGTACAATTTCGTATTCCTGCAGACAAGACAGCGGAGATTTATAAGACGATTGGTCTTGACTATGCAGAGAAGGTGATTAAGCCGGGTGCGCGATCGGTGATTCGGGGGGTGATTACGGGATATGATTCGACGAAACTTTTTACGGAAGCAAGTCGCACCGAGGCATCGGTAAAGATGGAAACGGGATTGCGTGACTTTTATGCAAGTTCAAATATTCAGCTGGTCGCGTTGCTTCTGCGCAATGTGCGATTCTCGGAAGTGTATTTGAAAGCAATTGAAGACAAGCAAGTTGCACAACAGCGCATTCAAAAGGCAGAGTATGAAAAGCAAGAAGCAGAAAAAGTGAAAGAGCGAAAAATTATTGAAGCGCAAGCCGAGGCGCAGGCGATCAAATTAAAAGGCGAGACGTTGCGCGCGAATCCAAGTGTCATTCAATTCGAATTTGTGCAAAAGATGGCGCCGAATATCAATTGGGGCATTTTGCCGCAGAGCGCTGTCCCTTTGATTGATTTGAAGGCATTACAAGGGAAATAATCTTACGAGTTCGGACTTCGTAAGATTGGAAAATGCAGATACGTAGCAAAACAATTGTGATTACGGGTGGCGCGGGCGGCGTGGGAGGCGCTCTTGCGCAAAAATGCGTTGCGAAAGGAGCGCGTGTTTTTTCACTCGATATTCGTCCGCCGGAACAGCGGATTGCAGGAGTTACATATTTTGCCGTTGATATCACGAAAAGTTCTGGTATCTGTAAAGCGATAAAAAAGATTCCGCACCCCATTCATTGCTTGGTGAACAATGCGGGCGTGATGCGCCGTGGGAGAATTTTTGAAACGAGCGAAACAGATTGGGATTTTTTATTTTCCATTAATGTAAAAGCGCCGTGGTTGGTAACGAAATGCGCACAGCCGTTCTTAGCGCGTAATGCCACGATTGTCAGCGTTTCTTCAAAGCATGGCGTGCATCTCGTCACTGATCCGGCCGTCTATGCGCTTACAAAGGCAACGCTTCTCACACTTTCAAAAATTATTGCACTGACGTATTCATCCTATCAGGTAAAGGTTGCGTGTTTTGGGCCGGTTGATACGGCATTGCATCATTTTGGGCGCGACGAATCATATCTCAAAAAAGAAAAAGCGCAAGGAAAAGTGTGCGCGCCGCTAGATGCGGCAAAACTTCTTTTTGACTTAATTGCTTCAAACAAAACGCGATTACTATTTAATCCAGATACTCGTGGCTATACTTTTTCTGAATAGTTTTTAGTTCGGTATGATCGTGGATCTTCAAAAAATTACAACACGCGATGGAGTCGTGCTTGCGGGTGGTGTTGTGTTACCCCGAAGAAAAGGCAAGACTGCGGTGGCGCTTGTGCACGGGCTTATGGGAGAATTTTACGGGTGGTTGCCGAGGATGGAGCCGCTTGTGAAGGGATTTGTGCAGAAAGGAATGGCGGTTGCGCTGTTTAACACGCGAGGGGCTCATGCGGTGAGTACAATATCAAATTTACAGAGATCGTATCTCCGTAAATTTACAGAGATACGATCTCCGAAGTTCGGTGGGAGTGCATGCGAACGATTCAAAGATTGTGTGTATGACATTCGCGCGGTGGTTGATTTTTTGTTGAAGAGTGGCTATCGCCGCATTATTCTTGCTGGACACAGCACGGGCGCGAATAAAGTTGTATACTATGCGGCGAAGGCGCGTGATCGTCGCGTCGCAAAGATCGTGTTATTGTCGCCGATTTCAGATCCC
>CAYHPG010000076.1:0-4101 GCA_964358625.1 uncultured Gammaproteobacteria bacterium | reverse complement strand
CAGTTTACCCCGAGCGGAGTCGAGGGGAGGGGCTACCGAAATATATCAACTTGTTGTTTTAGATGAAATTTTGTCGGCGGTTGATGAGGGGCTGTTGACCGAACAGCAGATTTTGGATCTGATGGCGAAAAAGCCGGAAGAGGTAACGCTTATCATGACTGGTCACAAATCATACCCTGCAATTTTTGCAAAAGCGGATCTCGTGACGGAGATGAAAAAAGTGAAACATCCGTTTGACGATGGATTTATTGCAAAGAAGGGAGTTGATTACTAAAGTCATGTTGACCTTTAATGTATTTTGTCATGAGGAAAACAGGAAATGAAAATTTTGTTAAGGCGATTATTGATAGCATCCAAGCATGGCGTCGTACAACACCCGGGAAGCTTATTGTTGGGTTGGAAGGGACTAGTGGTATTGGAAAGACTACGATCGCAAAACAAATTATACAGCGCGCGCCGTGGATTACCCTTGTCCATCTCGATCAGTTCGTTTTTCCTGCATTTATACGAATAAGGCGGCTTCGCATCGCAGAAGACAAACCTGCCATCTATCGAAAAAAGTGGTACGATATCAAAAAACTGCAGTGTTGCGTTGCTGCTTTTCGCGACAAAGGAAGTAAACAGTTGGAATACATACACAGCGTTCCTCACCCAAAGACCGGCATTGCGACGACAATTCGATATGCTATGAGGAATCCCGTCCTCCTTCTTGACGGAGTCTTCTTGCAAGATCGTATGGTTTTTGGTACGCTTTGTGACAGGTATATTTTTCTTACGACATCGCGTACAGTGATCGAAAGGCGGCGCGTGAGAAGATGGAAACGACACAGCCGTGGATCGCGGGTCGAGCAAAAATTACGGCGGGATACCCATTTAATTTTTGATGTTGCGTGGGAGCGGTATATGCGTGATGTCCATCCAGAACAACACGCCGATTGCATCATTAAAATGCGAATAAAAGGTCGAAGGGAGAAACACATTAACTCATAACGTATATTATTACTATGATTGAAGGATTTGAAAATGTGGGGCGACAAGAATCTGCACGGATGGATGCGCAAAAAGAACTCGAGGGATATGATGATGATCGTCTGCGCTCGATTAGTGAATCTTCCCCGGCGAATTGGGAGACAACTATAGGACCTGGTGATACACCTAAAGAAAAGCTGGTAGATATTCTTGGAGTAGAAGCATACAAACAACTGGCAAGAGAGTTACTGGCGTTGCGTAGTAAAGAAGGGGCTAAGTGAGTTTTGTTTTTTGTTCGTCATTACCCTTCCCCGTTCCCTTGAAAGAACGGGGAAGATTTTTGTAACTGAATCAAAATTTAGAGTCATGAAACGGAGAATTTTTTGCAAAAGCCGACCTCGTGACGGAAATGGAAAAAATAAAACATCCGTTTGACGACGGGTTTATTGCGAAGGAAGGGGTTGATTACTAAAAAAGACCTCAGCGGGGAAGGAACGAAGGTCGATTCGAAAATCTCACGATCGTGAGGTTTTCGAATCAATCGTTTTCATACTCTCTCTGCAAGTATCTTCCCCACATTGATTTGATACGATATATTTGACACGATTTTTTTGCGTGGTATAGTGGGGGAGTACATTGATAATTTCCATTCCGTAGGGGAAGGCTGTGTAAATCAGCCACTGTCCCGCAACTGTAATCCGCCGAAGAGGCGGAAAGTCAGAATACCTACCATGGAAGTCACGCAACTCGTCGAGTGAACGAGAGAGCGTATCCGTGCGGCAGATATTTTTTCATCCCTTTGCCCATGCTTACTCTCCCTCGTTCTTTTGAAGAGCGGGGGAGATTTTTTTGGAGGGGAACCAATGAAATTCCATAGAAGGGAGTTTGTTCTTAGTTTAATGAGTCTCTTGGCGAGTGCGTTTATTATCGGGTGTGGACAACCGCCATGGGAGAAGAAGCGGAAAAAAGTTCAGACATTTTCGTCTGGCACTGCACTTGCAGTGCTTGCGGACAATGGGCACACTGTCACGATACAACCGTTTGACGGTTCAACACACGATCGTGTGCAAGGACCGCTCGTACAGGCGATTGATGGCTATCCCGCGACGATTTTCTTTGTAGACGGACAGTGGGTTGATTATGGCGCGGGAGAGCAAAACAAACTTCCACTATCCTGGAAGACGATCACATGGCGGATCTTCGACAGCAACGTCGGGCGCTGGAAAGATCTCACTATGACGCAGTGAGTAATCAAACAGCGACGAGTATTATGGGGGCGAGTTACGGAACACACGCCGTTTCGCCCCATTTTTTATGCGATATTTTTTTTCAGCTCTTTTCTTAATTTTTTTCCCGTTTTCTCTTTTCGCCGTTACCTCACCATCAACGCAGAACTATTTGCGTTCTGCAGGCAATGATCCATGGGTGGTGATGGCGCGCGCGGCGACAGGAGCGGAGACAGGAAATCCATCAGTTGCGCGGGAGAATGTGTTTGCGCTTGCCAAAACGATTTTAGCGTTGGTCGCAAGTGGAAAGGATCCGCGTGCAACAGGAGGCAGCGATCTTGTTGCCGAATTTCTACAGCAGTATGTGTATGATGGACAAATCGGGAACGCCGCATTTTTGAATGACGATTTTTGGGGAGTGCTTGCGCTGCGCGCGGCAGGGGTTTTTGCGGATCATCCTTCGCTTATTGGCGCGAAAGAAGCAATCCTGCGAGCGCAACATACCAATGGCGGATGGAGTTATACGACCGTTCCTGATTTTCCGGATACGGATGATACGGCGGCGGCGATTATGGCACTACTGGAACTTGGCATGCCGACTTCTGATCCGGTCATTGTTCGTGCTTTTTCGTATTTGAGTGCATCGCAAAATACTGATGGAGGATTTCCGAATGTGCCGCCGGGACCATCGAGTGTTGATTCAACGGCGTGGGTGGCGATGGCACTGCAGAAAGCAGGATTGGATGTATCGCGCGCGCGTAAATTTTTACAATCAACAATGCGTGCTGATGGTTCATGGGGAAGTCCGGCAACGACGGCGTTTGCCGCTATTGCGCTTTCAGGAAAATGGTTTCCGGTTATTAAAGATATAACACTCGGTGTTGAATCAACACCGAGTGTTGGAGTAATCGAGCGGGGTCCCCACTCCGCGTCACCCCTCGCGGAAATACCATTCCCTCGGATCTTTTTCCCCACAGCATTTTTCCCCGGTATTTCGGCGCAGTCAGTTTTTTCTCGGAAGGAAACAGTGACAGTCGTACGCGCGGCGATTGACAGTGACGGCGACGGGTATTCGGATGATGTGGAAATTGCCAATGGGTATAATCCGCGTGACGCGCGGCCGGTGAAGTCTCCGCCAAAGGCGGATCCGCCTCCGGCGGAGAAAGTCCATAAAGTCATAAAGTCCATAAAGTCCGTAAAGTCTATAAAGTCGAAAATAAAAAGACAGAAAGCAAAATGATATTACAAAAACTCAAATGGTTTGCGTTGATTTTTGCAGTCGGTATTGCAGGCACTTTGCTCTTTTTTTCTTTTCGTCAGCAAGCCACTTTTGTTTTCGAACGGTCGGATTCTTCTACGACTTCAACTGTTGCGCTCCACATTGACTTTGGTGATGGCAACGAGCAGAATTTTTCATCCATTCCCTACGTGACAGGACAAACGGCGTTTAGTATACTGGAGGATGCGAGGGTGCCCCTTGTCTATGATCCATCTACTGGCGTAGGCGTGTTTGTCCGGCAGATTGGCGACAAGAAAAACGGCGATGGCGGACGATATTGGCAGTACTGGGTCAATGAAAAATTTGCGCTTGTCGCCGCGGATCAGTATGCGCTTTCAGCGAGCGACCGCGTGGAGTGGAAATTTGTAGTGCAGCAAGGACAGTAAAGACAGCGAGGTCAGCAAGGATAGCTGACTTTACTGTCTTCACTGACTTTACTGTTTTTACTTCTATGCATTCACGAAGCACACTTTTTTTTCTGATTGCTCTCTTCGCGCTTTTCGCATTTGGCGCGCGTCTTTTGCCCCACGCCGCAAACATGACGCCGGTAGGCGCGCTTGCGCTTTTTGTGGGCGTGTATTTGCAGCGCCGCTGGGGATGGCTCGTGCCGCTTGGGGTTTTACTTGT